>NZ_RYXZ01000050.1:0-244 GCF_004378845.1 Campylobacter sp. CH278
TCATGAAAGCTTGCTTGATGCTTTGAAATATTTTTCTACCACCCAAGCAAAAAATCATCAAAGAGAATCAGCGTGGAATGCGCTTAAAGATGCAGCAGCTAAAAATTCAGCTTTAAACCAATATTTTTCTTTATTATTTGGTAGTGATTATGCTTCAAAAAGATTTGTTCCTGATCAAAAAGAGTGGAATCTTGATGCAAAGATTGTTTTTAAAGCAAAATCCGAGGCTGTTATTGCTTCAAAG
>NZ_RYXZ01000051.1:0-243 GCF_004378845.1 Campylobacter sp. CH278
GTCCAAGGATGACCAGGCCGAACACCGGATGCAGCACTACGGCATCGACGCGCGTGGTCAGCGTGTCAGGCTTCGACGGCATCGTCACGGTCTCGCGGATGATGCGGTCGGCCTCGCGCTGGGTGGCTTTCAGTTCGGCGATACTCAGCGGCATCCAGGTGTTGTCGCGTTTGTTCTCGCCGAGATGCGCCGCGAATTCGTCGGTGCGCCGCAGCAGTTCGGCGATGCCGCCCTTGCGCACCG
>NZ_RYXZ01000052.1:0-242 GCF_004378845.1 Campylobacter sp. CH278
AAGGCATAGTGCCTGATTATGTGACGAATTTAGATTTTGAAGACTTGCCTTTAAGATTTTTTCAAAATAAAGAAAATAAAACTTCTTTAAATGTGCTTTCATGTGCTACTCATCCTAGCTTGGTTCATTTTTTAGATAATAAAAGTGTAGTTTTAAGAGATGACCCTTTATATCAACGCTTCAATCTTAACGACTTTGGTTATGTTGATACAGGTACTCATGTAAGTCATTTTTCTTATACT
>NZ_RYXZ01000053.1:0-238 GCF_004378845.1 Campylobacter sp. CH278
ATTTTTTAAGGAAATCTTTATTGCCCTTGATAGAAAAATTAGCCCCACCATCGCCTTTAATTTTAAGCTCCCAGCCTTTTTGATTGTTCTTATCATAGGCTTCAACCTTAACGCTTAAACCTTCTATACCCAAACTATTGATATGAGTGGCTAAATTTTGAAGCATTTCTTGCTCTGTTGCACCTGTAAGCTTAAAGGTGCTTCCATCGCGTGCTTTTGATATATCATAACTTTGATT
>NZ_RYXZ01000054.1:0-237 GCF_004378845.1 Campylobacter sp. CH278
ATTTCAGATGGAGCGGTATTGCTTGCACAGAAAAAAAATGTTAAAATAAGAATTTTAAACTATGAGGCAAGAAATTTTTGGGAATTTAAAAGTTGGGATAAAATGATTTTACCTAAGCCTTTTACTCATTTAGTCTATAGGCTTAGCGAACCCTTGGATATTTCAAGTTTAGATAAAGATCAAGCTAAATTTTTTTTACTTGAACATTTTAAAAAAATTGAACAAATGGATAAATTT
>NZ_RYXZ01000055.1:0-231 GCF_004378845.1 Campylobacter sp. CH278
CGATCACCTTCTTCGATACGGGCCGGTGCGTCATGAGCACCTCGTGGCGAATCAGGTCGATGGGCAGGGTCGATATTCGCGGCGTCAGCCTGCTTTGATCCAGTTCGCCTCGCTCGACGCCTCGTTGAAGGACCTCGCCAACGCCTCGGTGCAAAACCTCTTTCAGCTTGCCGTCGCCAACGAGCCGTCGACGCAGATCGGCAAGATTGGTGTCGGTCTCCAGGAAGTAGT
>NZ_RYXZ01000005.1:0-157023 GCF_004378845.1 Campylobacter sp. CH278
AGGATTAAATAGTATAAATATTTGTGTAAGTATTTATATAAGTATTTGGTGGGTTGAAAAATGGGGGTTATATTTTAGAGCACTCGTAATTTTTATTTTTTATATTAACAAATTGACTTTTAAGTGTTTTAAAATCTGGAATATAAGCATAACCGCTAAGCGTATCTATAACGATACAAAGAGCATGCTTTTTTGATAACAAACGTATAATGCAATCTGAATTATTCTTTGCTAAAGTTTTTTCATATGCATAATTGGCATTTTTTAACGGAGAATACACTCTGCCCATTTCATCAAATACTAATCTAGTAAATCCTGAACAAGATCCTTTGAATTCAACCTTTTCTATTCCGAATCTTTTTGTAAGATTAAATCTTTGTGTAGTTTTTTCATCATCTTTACTAATAACTCCACTTTGACCTGAATTCATTAATTTGTTATGATTGATTACATCAACAGCAATTTCTCTATCTATATTGATTTCAGTTTTACCTAAATTAGCATTTCCATCACCATTTTTATCCAAGAAAATAGTATATGTTTGATCATAACCTGTGGCAGCTGATTTTATAAAATAAATCTGCCATTTACTTTTAAACCACTCTCTTTTTGCGATAGCCAACTCATCAACTCTTATGCCTTCTTGCATCATGGCTAAACTTCGGGTATATTGGATATCATTAAGAATTTGTATTGCACCTTCTAGTAGATTGTCTTTTTTTAAGTAAAGACTGCCTAAATTAAAAACTATACCTAAAATGAGAATTATAAACACAAATTCCAACAAACTGAAAGCTTTAATCATAGTTTAAAATCTGATATACTTTTTCATATTTTCCAAGTTTTACTTTAACAATTTTTTTGTCCATATCATGCTTATCGGCTTGTTTTAAAACTTTTAAATAAAACTTATTGCTATTTTTTATTCCATAAAATCGCAATCTTTTTTGCAAACTTGGGGCTGTTGCAAGCTCTAAAACATCTTGTTTTTTTAATTCTAGCGCCAATTCTTTAGCAAAATGATAATTATTGGCAAAATGACGATTTGGATTGTTTATAAAATAATACAATAATTGATTAGCGACGATTAAAAAGTAACAAAATATCAAAAAAATTATAGAACATTCTATAAAGATTTTATACCTTAATCGAAAAACCGGCAATCTCACTCTATAACTTTGCATTAAAGTTTTTATAAGCAAAGGAGTGCAAATAACACAAAAAGGCAAAAAATCATCTAAAAAAAGTTTTTGTCTTAAAGAAAGCAACAAACAAAATACAAATGTTACGCTCATTAAAAACCATAATAAATTTTTATATTTCTGAAAAGTCAAACGATAAATAGTATAAAAAAAATACACAAAAACCAAAGGAGAAAAACATGCAGCAAAAATTCCTAAGGTATCTAAAAAATAACCTCTTGGACGACCACCTGTATCAAAACCATAAAAACTGATACTCGCTCCAAACAAAACAAGAGATAAGGTAAATAAAATAGCATTTCTTTTATAAATCCCAAAAAAGAAAAAAGTTAAAAATAAAATATTAAAAGATTTATCAACAAATAATACTATAATCAATAATATATAAAAAAGCCATTTTTTTTCATATTCGTAAGCACATAATATAGCAAGGGTTAAAAAAATCACCAAAGATGCGGCATTAACCAGCAAAGCACTTGCAACAGTACCCGGCAATAAAACAAATAACAATAAAGAAAAAAAAGCATCAATTTTAGTTTTAGTATATTTTAAAGCTAGCAAATACAAAAGCAAACAACTTAAAAAATGAAAAAATAAAAAAGGAAGCCTTAAACCAAAATCATTTTGCCCAAAAATAAAAGTTCCAAAATGAGATATATAATAAAGCAAACTATGGGAAAAAATAAGTGATTTACCCTGCTCACCAAAATAAATATCAGCTTCATCAGCACTAATACTCAGTGTTGAAATTCCATAAAGCAAAGCCAACAAATCAAGACTAAGTAAAATGATGATAAGTTTATAATTTTTGATTTTTTCCATAATGAAAATTTTACAAAATTAAACTTAAAATATCAACCAAAATAAATATTAAAAAGCAAATCAAATGATAAAAAATAAATACTAATAAATACTGAAAAAAATTTTAAACCAGTCAAGGCAAACAAAAATACAATAGAAAAATAAATACGAGTACTTACTATATCTTAAAATAGGATAAGAAAAATAAAGCAATACTAACTACCAAAAAATACTATTTATCTTATAAATAAGCAAATCTCCATCTGTTTAACTCATATCTTGAAGCAATTCTCCATATCTTAATCTTAATTCTTTGTGCTAACTTTTTTATATACACGAATACTTTCGCTTAAATTTCTTTATCTTATCAAAGATAATCATAAATTTATCAATAAAAGATTTTGGTTTTATAAAAAAATAATTTTGTTTTTAAAATAATTTAAATAATGCCTTAAAACACAGGCATTATTATATCATATTTCTTCCTCGCTATTGTATTTTAAAAGTGCGACAAAGCGATAAAACATATGCACGAATTTAGAATAAGGCATCATAATAAAAAAAGCCAAAACACAACTTAAATGAAACCAAAGCATATAGGGCAAAAAATAACTTTGCTTTAAAAGCATGAGTAAAAGCCCTGTAAAACTTACTAAAAAAAGCATGAAAATAAAAACATAATCCATGCCCATACTTTGACTATCTACTATGTTTTTATCCGCTACGCTTTTTAAAACAAAAAGTCTCAAAGTTCCTATGCAAAGCATAATCCCTCCTAAGCTTCCAAAAATTTTAGGAAGTTGGGTAAAATCATAAGGGGCTACTAAATTTAAAAAGTGATGATAAAAAGCTCCTAAAGAAGTTGCTATAAAACAAAACAAAAAACCATAAGCAGTAAAATGATGAAATATTTTTCTTATATTAGAACGCTTTTCATTAGGATAAGTACAACCCTCATTTTTATATCCACCTAGATATTTAAGGCTTAAAGCATCTTTTAAACTTTTTATGAAAACAGTAAAATTGAGATTTTTTATTTCTATAGCATGATAGAATTTTGCCACACTGCCCACAAGGGCTAAAAGCACCAAAAGTGAAACCGTAGCAAAAATACTCACCATATAATCATAAGAAACAATAGCAAAAAATTCCCTTTAACATTTTCACCCTCATAAGCACTCGCGCTCCAAAATCCAAAAAATAAACAAAGGATTAAAACTATACTGGTTAAAACCGCATTTTTCCTAAAGGCTAAGCCTAAAAAATTAGGAAAAGCGTATTTTTCATAACTGTATTGCCTAAGAGCTGCAAATTGTTTAGGAATCAAAACATTAAATTCATGTGGCTGGGCGTATTGACAATCATAAAAACATTCAGAACATTGGTGGCATAAATTAGCCAAATAATCCATATCCTTTAAGGAAAATTCACGCTTTTTTTCCATAGCTGGAAACACCGCACGAAGCCCCTCACAATAACGACAAGAATTGCATATAATGCAAGATTTTCGTGCTTCTTCATAAATTTTTGTAATTTTCATTTCATATCCTTTACTAACTCAAGTGCATTTTCTCCAGCCAAACGCCCAAAAACGCTTCCTATACTCATACCAAAACCTGCAACATAGCCTTGGGTTAAAATATTTCCTGCCATGATTTCACCAGCTGCAAATATATTTTTAAAAAGTTCTCCATTTTCTTGATATACCCTTGCATTTTTATCTACCTTCACACCCATGTAGGTAAAAGTCACACCTGGACGCAAAGGATAGCAATAAAAAGGTGGAGTATCTATTTTCAAAGCCCAATGTGTTTTTTCTATCTTTAAACCTTGAGTGTGACAATTATCCTGTATAGTGTGATCAAATTCTCCTTCTACAACACTTTGATTGTATTCATCTAAAGTCATCTTTAAAGCCTTTGGATCTAAGTTCATTTTAGAGGCTAATTCTTCAATAGAATTAGCCACTATGGGTTCAAAAAGTGAAGGCATGTAGCATTTTTGCACCTTAGAATCAGTGATAGAATAAGCGATTTGATCCTCTTCATTTGCCACTAAACGCCCCCAAATTACATAACGCTTTGGCCAAAAATCCTCACCCTCATCATAAAATCTTTGTGCCTTTTTATTTACCACTATACCCAAAGACACACAATCCACCCTTGAAGCTATGCCTCCATCATATTTTGGAGTCCTTACATCAATAGCAACCATATGCCCTTGAGTGGGATCGCCTATAATTTGTGCGTGATTTTTCTCTAAAGCCTTTAGCATCTTACCTTGATTAAAACGAGTTCCACGGATGATAAAATTTTTAGCCCTTTGTCCCCAAGCTTCTTCAAGCCATTCCAAATTTGACTCAAATCCCCCGCTTGCAACGATCACAGCCTTGGTTTTAATTTTCACTTCTTGATTTTGTTTTTTATCCAAAACCAAAATTTCCTTACAGCATCCATTTTCTACCATCAAATCCAAAGCTTCAAATTCATAAAAAATTTCAACCCCTAAATTTTTTGCCGCATTAAAATAAGCATTGACTAAAGATTTTCCACCCCCTAAGAAAAAAGCATTCGTGCGTCCTAAGTGCAAAGTTCCTCGCATGGAAGGTTGAAAACGCACTCCATATTTTTTAGCAAACTCTACCGCCTTTGGAGTACGAGAAATGACAAAACGAGCGTATTCTTCATTGGTTTGTCCCTTAGTCACCTTAAAAACATCTTCAAAAAACTCATCCTCGCTATAACTTTGAGTCAAGACATCCGTAGGCTCATCGTGCATAGAACGCAAATTTCTAGTGTGTTGAGAATTTCCTCCTCTCCATTCTTTTGGAGAGCTTTCTAAAAGTGCTATTTTTATATTTTCTTTTTGACTAGCTGCTACTATAGCTGCACAAAGAGCTGCATTGCCCCCGCCTATAACCACTATATCAAATTCCATTTCATTCTCCTTTTTGTTGTCTTTCATAAATTCCACCTTTTTTAAAAATAATCAAAGAAGCCACAAAAGAACAAATGGCTGCAAAGGTAAGCCCAAAATGCAGGAGAGACAGGATTGCTAGTTTTTTCTATCAAATAAGTTGAAACAGCAGGGGTAAATCCTCCAAAAATTGCCACCGCTATAGAATAAGAAAAAGAAAAACCCAAAGCTTTTACATTTTTAGGCATGATTTCTGATAAAGAAACCACCATAGCCCCATTATAAGCACCAAAAATAAAACTAAACCATAATTCCACTAAAACCAAATTGGCAAAAGAAATATTATTTGTTAAAAAATTTAACATAGGATAAGCACTGACAACACCTAAAAAAGTCATGGTTAATAAAATAGGCTTTCTTCCTATTTTATCTCCAAGAAAACCAGAAAACGGTAACCAAAAAGTATTGCTAAGTCCTATAATAGCAGTAATCATAAAACTTTCTAATTTACTAAAATGCAAAACTTTATTGGCAAAAGTTGGAGTATAAGAAGTGATAAAATAAAAAGTTACTGTCGTCATCATTACAAACATAATTCCAAAAATCACTATAGGTATATTTTCTCTAATGCTTTTGAAAATAGCTCTAAAGGTTTTTGGAGCTTGGTGAATTTTAGCCTTAAATTCAGGCGTTTCATCTAAAGTTCTTCTTATGTAAAAAATATAAGGTACAACCAAACATCCAACGATAAAAGGGATTCTCCAGCCCCAAGCTTGCATAATAGCATCACCTATAAGATAATGCAAAAGGTACGCCCAAAGCACCCGCAAATACAGTAGCAATTTGCTGAGATCCACTTTGCCAAGAAACATAAAAACCGCGTAAGTTTTTTGGTGCAATTTCTGCTAAATAAATGCTTGCTCCACCTATTTCAGCTCCAGCACTAAAACCTTGCAAAAGCCTTCCAATTACCACAATAATAGGAGCTAAAATGCCTATACTTTCATAACCAGGACAACAGGCTATAGTTAAAGTTCCAAAAGCCATAATGCCTAAAGTTACAATAAGACCTTTCTTTCTACCATGCTTATCCATATAAGATCCAAGAACTATAGCTCCGATAGGACGCATTAAAAAGCCAACTCCAAAAGCCATAAAACTTTGCATCAAAGAAATAAATTCATTTTGAGCAGGAAAAAACACTTTAGCAATAAATGCAGCATAAAAACCATAAACCGCAAAATCATACATTTCTAAAAAATTACCACTAGCAACGCTAAAAATGGTTTTAGCGTCACCCTTGCACCTTCTTGCCATATAGCCTCCTTTTTTATTTTCATTATAAACTAGTTTTAGGAATTTTTTAGTCCTAAAATATTTTTTGTATTCAAAAGTATTTTTTAAGTTACAAAACTACACAGAAAGTTGAAATAAAAAATTAATATTTTTTTATTTGGATTGCAAGTGTTAATATCTATGTATTTTTAATTAAGTAGATTTAAAAATTAAGAATAGTAAATTATTTTTTAAGTATATTGTCTAAACGAATTTTATAAGCTTGTTGAATATGAAATTTTGCTAATCTTTCTGCCTCTAAAGCATTTCTCTCTTTAATAGCATTAACAACAGCTAAATGCTCCTCATAAGCTTCTTTAGGACGATTTTCCTTGGCTAAAGTACTATCACCAAGAAGCAATAAAGAACGATCCAAATTTTCCATAATTTTAAAAAGATAATGATTTCCTGAGCAACGATACAAAGTCTGATGAAATAAAATATTACTAGCCCTAAGTTCATTAAGCTCTTTAATATTTTTCTGAACTTTTAAAATATTGACCAAAATTTCAATTTCGGCCATAGAAGCGTGTAATGCCGCAAGTTTAGCAGCTTCACCCTCTAATAATTCCCTGATCTCATAAAGCTTCGTAATAGAAATCAAATCAAGTCCTGCAACAATAAGTCCATTTTTACCATCTTGCACCAAAATTCCATCGTTTTGCAACAATCCCAAAGCTTCTCTTATAGGAGTTCTGCTAAGTCCTGTTTGTTCTACCAAATCTTGTTCTTTAACTCTATCGTTAGGTTTTAATTTTCCATCTTTAATAGATTTGATAATAAAATCATAAATTCTATCACTCGAAATTTTTTGATTTTTTTTTGGCATATTATAACCCCTAAGACTCAAATTGATTTTAGTTTTTATAAGTATAATTTTAAACAAAAAAAGGCAAAAATGCAAACTATTGATCAAATTTTTCAAACACAAATCGATATTAAAAAATCTATTTTCTTATCTTTTCTTTGCCCTTTTAAAGATTTTAAATTTTTAATAGAAACGCTAAAAAAAGAGCATCCAAAAGCTGTTCATTTTGTCTATGCTTATCGTGTTTTAAATGATTTTAATCAAATTGTAGAAGATAAAAGCGATGATGGAGAGCCTAAAGGAACTTCTGGAATGCCAACTTTAAATGTTCTAAGGGGCTATGATCTTATCAATGCGGCTTTAATCACTGTAAGATATTTTGGCGGTATAAAACTTGGTACAGGGGGACTTGTAAGAGCTTATAGCGATGCAGCAAATACCGTGATTAATAATTCTTCTTTACTTTCATTCGAATTGAAAAAAAATATAACCATTGCTATTGATTTAAAAAATTTAAATCGTTTTGAACATTTTTTAAAAACTTATTCTTTTAATTTCACAAAAGATTTTAAGGATTGCAAAGCTATATTACATATCAAATTAAATGAAAAAGAGGAGCAAGAATTTGAAATTTTTTGTAAAAATTTTGCACCTTTTGAAATAGAGAAATTATAAATTCTTGCAAGTAAATACAAAAGCTCCAAAATGGAGCTTTTGATTAAATTGCGTTCAATAAATCATTTAAAAAAGTATTATTCTTACTTTGTTCATTTGCACCTTGTTGTGTAAGATCATTGTGAACGCTAGCACTTTGAGCTCTCATAGACAACTCGCCTTCATTTTGTCTAAAACGATAAGCGTAAACATTTGACATTTGAGCATAATTACTTAAATTTGAATTTGAGTTTTGCGCATTGCTTTGAAAACTATTGCTAGAATTTAAAGCATCTCCGCTTGACTTCTCATCCGCCTTATTTAATATATCCATAAAATCAGAATTTCCAGATGAAGAATAATCTTCAACCTGTTTATCCACCTGTTTATACTGACCACTAATAGCATCGTATTCATACGAGCTGATCGTTCTATAATTTACCTGCATAGTTTTCTCCTTTCAAAATATGCAAAAACTATACAAGCAAAAAGTGTTCCTTTTTTATGCAAAAATTAATGTTTTTCAATCATGATGAGTAGGCAAATGCTCCACATCAAGCTCATTATTGGCTATAAATTCTTCCTTGGCTTTTTTACAGTTTTCATCACGCATTTTGCGGTATTCATTGCGAATCGTGATTTCTTTATCGCTTAGAGGTCTATCTTCTAAAAAACTGATATGAAAATAAGTATCATCGCTCTTTGAATAAGTTTTATAAAAATCTATATAATCAAAATAATCCTTGCCATTATCAAACTCTACGACCTCTTCTATATAAATCGTAGGTCCAAAACCCTTGTGATTTTGCGTATAGTGCCCAAAACCTGCGCTGTATTGAATTCTAAATTTAGCCATCATTTTCTCCTAAAAATTCTTGATAAGTTCCACGAAAATCCGTAAGCTTACCATTTTCTAAATGCCAAATTCTATTAGCAAAAGCAGAAACTAACTCCCTATCGTGGCTGATACAAAGCACTACACCTTTGAAATTATACAAAGCTTCACCTAGTGCAATAATACTTTCAAGATCTAAATGGTTATCAGGCTCATCTAAAAGCAAGAAATTTGGACGCTCTAGCATTAAACGAGAGAGCATTAAACGGTGTTTTTCACCCCCACTTAAACTTGCTGCCATCTTTTCTTGATCACTGCCACTAAAAAGCATTCTACCTAAACACTTACGGATTTCATCTAGATCTTTAAATTTTTCACTCATAAGCCATTCGTAAAGTTTCAAATTTTCACAAATTAAATTACTTGTATCTTGAGGAAAATATCCAAGCTCTATAGTTGCCCCAAGATGTATAGATCCACTATCTGGAATTATAGCATGGGCGATGATTTTTGCCAAAGTACTTTTGCCCACACCATTTGCCCCGATCAAAGCAATTTTATCATTTTTTTCTATTTTTAGCTCCAAATTTGAAAATAGTTGTTTATCATAAGCCTTGCCTATACCTTTAAATTCTAAAACTTCATTACCTATTTCACGATTGGTTCTAAAAACTATGCTAGGATCTCTACGGCTTGAAATTTTAATCTCTTCAAGCTCTAGTTTTTCAAGTGCCTTAGCACGGCTTGTGGCTTGTTTTGCCTTAGAAGCATTTGCGCTAAAACGGCGAATGAAATTTTCTAATTCTTCTCTTTCTTTTAAGGTTTTATCGCGTTTAAGCTCAGCTTGTTTTGCCAAAAGCGTTGAAGCCATATACCAATCATCATAATTTCCCGCAAAATCACGAATTTGTTTAAAATCCACATCCAAAATTCTTGTACAAATTTTATTTAAAAAATGCCTATCATGAGAGATGACAACCAAAGTCCCTTCATGTCTTAAAAGCTCATTTTCAAGCCAAGAAATCGCCTCTAAATCAAGGTTATTTGTAGGCTCATCTAAAAAAAGCACATCCGCACCCAAAAATAAAACTTGAGCTAGTAAGACTTTAAATTTATCCGCACTTTGCAAGGTGCTCATCAAAGCATCAAAATCTTTAATCTTTAAAGAACTTAAAATTTTTTCACAACGTGTTTCACAATCATAATTTGGATCTTCTTCAGCCGTTATTATCTCAAGCTCACCTAAACGCTCATTGATCTCATCAGTAAATTCCTCGCTCATATAAAGCTTTTCTTTTTCTTTCAAAGCCTCATACAAACGCTTATTTGCACACATCACTGCATCTTTGATGGTGTAGTTTTCAAAAGCAAATTGATCCTGTCCTAAAACTGCGATTTTTAAACCTTCATCAAATACTATTTCACCACTACTTGACTCAATTTCTCCTGAAAGAATTTTTAAAAAAGTCGATTTTCCCGCACCATTAGCACCAATAAGTCCGTATCTTTGTCCTCTAACAAGCTTTAAATTAACATTTTCAAATAAAAGCTGATTTGCAAAACGCATAGTAAGATTTTTTACTTCAACCATGTTTTTCCTTAATTTTTTACTTATAAAAATTTTTAAGGATTGTATCAAAAAAAGACTTGAAAATAATTGAGATTGATAGTCTAAAATTTCATAATTAAAATAAATAAAACCCGCTTTTAAGCTTTTTTCTATACAATTATCACTTTTATTAAAATCAAGGATTTGAAATGTTTTTATTAGATTTTTTAATATCATTGAGTTTTATTTTTGAAATTTCAGCACTTGTATTATCCTTTTACTTTAAAAATTCAAGAATTTTCTTTTTGACTTTAGTATTGCTAGGAGCTAAGTTGCCTTATTTTTATACAAGTTTTTTTCAAGCTAATTTATTTGTGGCTTTGTTTTTACCTATGATTTTTACTCTATTTTGCCTTGGAAAACACCATGCTTTAATTTTAAGTAAAAAAAATATCGCTTCAATTACAACCCTTATTTTTATAGGCGTTTTAAGCATCATTTTACCTAGAAATACTACTTTTAATAGCGCTGGTTTAGAATTTCATTTTATTGCATTAGATTTTTTTAAGCCTGTAAGTGAATTAGGATTTTTATTTTTTTTAGTCGGCTTAATACTCATTTTTATCAAAACTTTTAAAACTAAAGAATATTATATTATTATCGCATTTTTTGCTGCATATTTTCAGTTTTTATTCCAAGAAGGAGCAGGAATAAGGTATTTTGAATTTGCAAGTTTAGTTTTTTGTTTTTATCTTTTAAATCACGCTTATAGATTGGCTTTTTTTGACATCTTAACAAAACTACCTAATGAAAAAAGCCTTACACGCTTTACAAAGGGAAAAAACAACTATATCATTGCCTTGCTTCATTTTAATGAACTAAAAGATACTAAAGAAAGCTATGCCAAACTCATCTTAAAACAAATTGCAAAAATTTTAAAACGCTTTAGAGCAAAAATTTTCATCGTAGACAATGATTTTATTTTAATTTTTAATGACAAAAATCAAGCTTTAAATCATCTTGCTTTTTTAGAATCCACCTTAAAAAATACGGAATTTAATTTAGAAAATGAAAATTTTAAACCAGATTTTAAACTAATTTGGCAAGAAAGTGAAGAAAATTTAGATAAAAGTTTACAAAGCCTAAGAATTAAACTCTTAGGCTAAAAATTATTTTTCGTTCGCTTCAACTTCGATATTTAAATTAATATCATCACTTAAAGTAATAGTTGAAGTACTTGCTGCAAATTTAAAATCAGAGCGTTTGATTTTTCCATTTAAAGAAAAGCCTATTTTTTCTTTTCCATCTTTGCCTTTAGCTACACCGCCGATTTCAGTATCTAAAACGATATCTTTAGAAACTCCAGCTATAGTTAAAGTTCCTGTCATTTTACCTTTTTCATTATCGATTTTTTCATATTTTTTCATTGTAAAAGTCATATCAGGATATTTTTTTGCTTTGAAAAAATCATCTTGCTGTAAGTGATTATCTCTTGTTTGATTTTCTGTATTTACAGATGCGATTTTTATAGTTGCATCAAGCTTTTTAAATTCAGCACTCGCAGGGTCAAAATCAATCACCGCAGAATAATCTTTGAAATTTCCTTTTACATTGCTAATTTGTAAATGTTTGATTTTAAAACCTACATCTGTATGTGCTTTATCTAAAGTATATTCTTTAGCAAACAAACCTGTGCTTAACAAAGACACCGCAACCAATGAACTTAATAAAACTTTTTTCATTTTTTTCCTTTTTTATAGTAATTTTCAATATAAAAATTTTATTAGATAAAACATAACAAATCATTAATAAAAATTAAAAAATTTTACTATTTAAAAATTTTACAAATTCTTCAAATTTAGGCAAATCAAGCTTTATTGCTTCTCTTTGCTGTTTTCCCCACATACACTCAGGAAAAAACGCATCTTCTTTAAATCTTGCCATAACATGAAAATGCACCCTTGGCACATAATTTGCAAAAGAGGCGATATTGATTTTTTCAGGTTTGTAAAATTCTATCATAGCCTTTTCACAAAGTAAAATTTTTTCAAAAAGTTCCTTTTGCAACTCTAAAGGACAATCGCTAAATTCTTTATAATTTTCTTTAGTAAAAATTTTAAGCCAAGGCACTTGAGCCTCCTCTTTCTCTATATAAATCAAATCATTTTCATAAATCATTACATTCCTTTGAAATTGTATTTATGATTATTTTACAAAATTTATCAAATTTTTAAGTCAAAATGCGTTAAAATTCCTAAAATTTAAAAAACAAAAAGGAGGATAAATGCAAATTAGTTCAAGTTATAACTCTTATGATTACTACTCTAGCAAACCTTCTTTTGATAAAACAAATCAATCTGATTCCACTCAAAAAGATGAAAAAAATCTTAGCGAAAATAAAGATGATAAAGAAAAAAATGGCGAACAAACCCAAATGGTTAATGGCGTAGAGCTAAGCCAAAAAGAAGTAGCTCAAGTTCGCGAACTCCAAAGTATCGATAGAAATGTAAAGGCTCATGAAGCTGCACATCAAGCAGCGGGTGGCGGCTTAGCAGGTGCTGCAAGTTTTACTTACACAAGAGGCCCTGATAATCAAATGTATGCTACAGCGGGCGAAGTTCCTATCAGCATGCAAAAAGGAAACACACCAGAAGAAACTATAGCCAATGCAAGACAAATCGCAGCAGCAGCTATGGCTCCTGCTGATCCTAGTGCGCAAGACTATAAGGTTGCAGCAAATGCTACAAAAATGGAATTTGAAGCAAGAGCTGAAGCAATGAAACTTAAAGCCAAAGAAGCCAAAGAAAAAGAAGAAGAAAATAAAGAAAAAGATGACAAAAATTCAGAAAATAGCTTAGAAAAAACAGATAAAGATTCAAAAAACAACGATAAAAATTCAAATTTTGATAAAGACTTTAAAAATTTTGTCGCTAGAACTTATCAACAAAACTCACAAAATAACGACATTAAATTCAATATCGCATCTTAAAATTCTTAATTTAAATAAAAAATTTATGCCAATCTTCCTTATAAATAAAGCTTTGTTTTAAAACTAAACAGATATATCTAAAAATTTATCTTTTTTATTATCTGCTTTATCCACATTTGTAGTATTACTTTGCTTCTCTTCTTTTTTGGCTTCTAATTTTTTGTATATTCTTGCCGTTCCATAAGCTTTAAAGTATCATATATTTGATGAACTTCTTAGGCATACATTTATGGAAACGATGACTTGAATTTGCATGTAAAATATTTAACATTTTTTCTTTTTTATAATTTAAATTTTTGCATTTTCAATACTTTCATCTCTAATTTTAGTAAGTGTCTGCAGGGGATTATTTCCAAAATATCTATTAAAAGAACTTAAAGTAATCATCTTGCATACCACCCTCGAAGAGCAGACTACATTTGCCTTTTTGTGTAATTGTAGTTTGAATAAGAATTTATACCATTAATCATTTTTGCCTTCCTTGATATTATATACTATATCGGAAGAAAATTAAAAATTTATAATCTTGAGAGTTTTCAAAAACTCTCAAGTTATTATCAAGTTAAGCTTTTTCCACTTTTATGATATTTTAAAATACCTTCAGCACAGCGATAAGCCAAAGCTCCCACAGTATCAGTTGGATTATATCCACTATTGTGTTGGAAATTTCCTGCTCCTACAACAAAAAGATTATCCGCATCCCAGTGTTGTAAATAAGTATTAACCACACTAGTTTCTCTATCTGCGCCCATGGTTGTTCCACCTGTGTTATGAGTAGATTGATAAGGCACAACGCTATAATCCTTAAGATAAGCACCTTTTTTAATTGATTTTACTCCTTGCATTCTTTTTGCTACCTCAGCTGTTTTATCTGTGATAAATTTATGCAAAGCTCTATCTTGATCGGTGAAATTATAAGTTAAGCGTAAAAGTGGCATACCAAAAGCATCTTTATAAGTTGGATCAAGACTTAAATAATTATTCTTATGAGGCAAAGAAGCACCTTGCCCTCCTACTGTAATAGCTCTTGTGAAATTATAGTTTAATGCTTTTTTAAATTCGGCACCCCAAGTTGGAGCTCCTGCTGGAAGTGGGGCTGATTGTATAGGGCGAGTTCCAAGCTGAACGCTATAAATCATAGCTCCATGAAGGAATTTTTCCTTAGAATGATCAAAATTATCTCCGTTAAAATCATCACTCGTAGTTCCTAAAGCACCTGAACCCATGAAGGTGTTAAATTGCTCATCAAAGAAAGCTGTTGTACCCATATTCATTTGATAACAATAATTTCTACCTAAAGTTCCTTTACCTGTTTTTGGATCGTATTGCTCACCTATGTTACTTACCATTAAAAGCTTAGCATTGTTAAACATATAACTTGTAAGCACAACTATATCAGCAGGCTGGATATACTCTTTCATCGTTCTAGTATCGACAAATTTTACCCCCGTTACTTTTCCGTCTTTTTTAAGAATTTGCGTTACATTGCTATAAGTGCGTATGGTGTATTTACCTGTGCTCATAGCCTTTGGAATTACTGTGTTTAAAGGACTTGCTTTTGCGCCATACTCACAACCAAAACGCTCACAATACGCACAGTATTGACAAGGAGCTAAATCTTGACCATCAGGGTTTGTATAGCCACCTTTAGAATTTGAAGCTGGCAAACGATAAGTGTGTAAATTTGAACTTTTTGCTGCACTTTCAAATCGTTTAAGCATTTTAGTATTTTCAAGAGGTTCTTGTGGATAAGGACTGGATCTAAAAGCTCCCATTTTTTCCGCTAAAGGATTTGGTTCACCTGATACCCCACAGGTTTTTTCAAATCTATCATAATAAGGCTCCATATCCTTATAAGTCACGCCCCAATCTTGCAAGGTATAATCATTACCTAATTTATTACCATATCTTTGTTTGCTTAGGGTTTGAATTTCAAAGTCATAAGGCATAAACCTAAAAGTCCAACCATTCCAATGCACCCCTGCACCGCCAACATTATTACCCAATAAAAACGAACCCATTTTACGATAAGGTAAGGCTAAACCACTAGGATCATGGCGAAAAGTCACAGTGTCTTTTGAGCAATCTTGCATCAAACCATAATTAATCCCATATCTCCACTCATCATGGATAAAATTAAAATTTTCAGTACTTTGCATATGTCCGCGTTCTAAACTAAGTACATTCAAACCTGCTTTAGTAAGCTCTGCAGCCACTATACCTCCAGTCCATCCTGCTCCAACTGTTACCACATCTACTTTTTTTAATACTTCAGCCATTTTAACTCTCCATATCTGCTAAACTCATAGGTTCAATGTTAAAAAATTCATCACTTGCAATTTTATCCACATAGCTCATTTGTGCGCCTGGATATTGCATCATTCTCCAACCATTTTTATTATCATTTCCGCCATAAATTGGATCAGCTAAAACTCCAGCTACTGTCATATCTCTTAAAAGTGTGAAAAAATAAGAAGATTTAAAACCTGTAGTTTGAATTTTTCCTTTTTCAAAATCGCTTAAAATTTTATCCTGATCTCCACCTTTAAGCAAAGAAAAAGATTTTTTATAGCGCTTTTGAGCATTTTCTTCAAGAGCATGTACACCTTCTAAAAAAATATCTTTGCGTTGCATAGGAGTTTGATAACCTTGTTCAGCTTTACCCTCCATGAAAGGTCCTTTCATATATTCTCTATCATTATAACCATAAGCACTAGCTAGCTGATTATCGATAAAATAAGGTACGCCTAAACCTATAGCTCCTTCTCCTTGCTCATCTTTAGGATAAATTCTTTCACAGGCTGCACTTAAGGTATCAAATTCAGTTTGAGTTTGAAAAAACATTCTACCTCTAATTTTATTTGATTTCCCTTGTGAAGCTTGATGCGAATGCGTAAGTTCTGCTGCCTTTAAAACAGCACCGCCACCTATAGTGCTAGCTGCTACTACAGAACCACCTAGAAGCCCTAGTTTAAAAAAGCTTCTGCGATCAATAATATTGTCTTGCATTACTTCTCCTTGATAATAATTTAAACAAGACTATATTAGTCCTATTAATATAAATTTAACTTTAAAAAGCGATAAATTTTGTGTTATTCTTAATTTTATTTAAGTATATCTTTGAAAGTAATGAAAATAGAACTTTTAATAAAGCTCTATATCTTTAGAATTAAGTTCTTTATAAGCTGCACAAGCTTCTTGATGTTTTTGATCGCAAGCCATTCCAAAATATCTTTTTGCCTTTGTTAGATCTTGTTTTTCTAGTTGATTATAGCGTCCTAGCAAATAACAAGCCTCACCAAAACCTAAAGTGCAAGATTTAGAATAAAAAGCAAGAGCAGATTTTACACTTGCTTTAACAAGCTCTCCTTTATCATATAAAGATCCTAACTGATAACAAGCTCTTGCATTTTTTAAGTCACAAGATCTTTTATAGAAACTTGAGGTCATTTGTCCATCTTTTTCTTTTTCATAAAATAAAGCTATATTATTACAACTTAATGATTCTCCTAAAGTGCAAGCTTTATTAAAAGCCAAAAGAGCTTCATTTTCACAACCTTGATTTTGCAAAAGCAAAGCCATATTAGAACACGCATTTGCTAAACCCAATTTACAAGCTTTATCGTAAAATTTATAAGCTTGATTTAAATCCTTACTCACACCCTTAGCACTTTCATGCATAAAAGCTAAAGAAAAACAAGCTTTAGAAATATCTTTTTCACAAAGACTTTTAAAAATTTCATAAGCTTTATCAAATTTATTTGCCTCGTAAAGTTTTAAACCCTCTTCTAGTTCACTTAATGCAAATAATGAATTAAAAAATAAAAATAAAGTTAAAAATATTCTCATTAATCTTCCTTTATACTTTCTCTAACATTTAAAATCTGTGCTCTTCTTTTTTGAAGTTCTGCTTTTTTAAGATCTAAAAATTTATTTTTTTCTTGGATTAAATTTTGACTTTGTTCTAAAAAATTTTTTGCAATTTTTGTCAAAATAGGCTTATTAATAAGCAAAGTTTCAAACTCATAAACATTTAATTCATTTAAAACTCTTTCATAAATTTCACTTTTTTTAGGATAAAAAAGTACAAATTCAGAACTATCAAGCTCATAAAGAACACGGCTTTCATTGATTTTACGACTAAAAAATGCGAGGCTTAGTTTCGTAGCATTTTCATAATTTGTAAAAGCCTTAAGATTTAATTTTTCAAAAAATAAATCAAGTTCTAAAATACTTTTAAATAAAAGCTCTTTAAAATCTTTCAAAAAGTACTCATCGCTTGCATTGCAAAAAGCTCTTAATTCACTAAAATTTTTATCACTTTGGAAAATGTGATCTTTTTGTATGTTTGAAAATTCTGCTTTAAAAAGCAAAATTTCTCTTTCAAGTATGTTTATAAAATCTTTTAATTTCATCTTGATTTCTTCAAAAGATTTATAAAGTTCATTTTTGATTTTTTTAAACTCTTTACTCATCACATCACTATTATAAAACATCGCCAAAAAAGCATCGTCACTTGAAATATAAGGCGCTTTATAATCATATCTTATGTATAAATCTTTCTTTAAAAATCCTTTGCTTTCTTTGTAAAAATAAGCATCTTTTTCCTTAATGCTTGCAAAAATTTCATTAGAAATTCTTTCGCTAATACTTTTAAGCTGTTCTAAAATCTGATGATTTAAAATTTCAATCTCTTTTAAAAAATTTTCATACACCAAAAATAAATGCTTTTCATAATCTTGGAATTGATTTAATAAACGATCAAAAATACCTACAAAAAGTTGATTTTCATCTTCTAAAATTTCGCATAAATTTAAAATTTTTCTTTTAACAAATTTTTCTTTTAAAGCTGTTGTATCTAGCTGAGTTAAAAAATCAAGCAAAGATTGAAAATTAGATTTTTCATAGCTTTGCTCATCTTTAGCTTCTTTGCAAGAAATAGCAATAAGCTCATTAAAATATTTTAAAAACACACTTTTTGCATAATTTAAAACATTATTTAGCTCTTCTGTGCTTAATTTATCTTTTTGATTTAATACACAAATGCTATTTTCTCCTAAAAGTTCTAAATTTGCTTTTATGGCATCTTCTTCACTTTTTTTACCTGCATTATCAATTAAACTTAACCAAATCGCTCCATGAATATTTTTAAGCTCATCAAGAGTTGTTAAAGTATCATTTTCATTTGCATTTAAACCTGGAGTATCTACAAGAGTGATTTTTTCAAGTAAAGGAATAGGTGCAAAAATATGCAAACTTTTTGCTTGTTTCACTTCATTTCTTTGATCCGTATAAAAGGCTAATTTTTCTATATTTGTGATAATATCACTTCCATCTTCAAATTCTACTCTTAAAAAATATTCTTTTGCATAGCGTAAAAAAGTAGGTTTAAAAGTAACAGGAACAACACCCGTAGGCAAACAATCACGCCCTAAGATCAAATTTAGCAAACTTGATTTACCACTTGAAAACTGCCCTATAATAGCGATATTAACATTCCTATCTAAAGAAAACACAAGCTCTTTTAATTCATTTTCTAAAGCAAAACTTGCGTGCATAAAAGGCTCATTAAGTTCCTTACAAAGCTCTTGAATACGCCCTTTAAAACTATCATCAAAACTCACACTATAGGTATTTTCATAGGCTTTTATAAAATCATTTAAAAGATTAATCTGCATTTAAAAGCCCCATTTCAAGTTGTTTTAATTTTTCAATTTTTTCTAAATTTTCTTCAAAAGAATTTAAAATATTAGCATCTTGATTTTTCAGACTCTGTAAAACTTTTTCAAGACTTTCTAATTTTGATTTTTGATTTTTTTCATAATGTTTTAATTTATCATTTAAAAACTCAAAAAATGCTCCATTGATATTTAAAGAGTTTAAAATTTCGCTCATTTTAAATTCTTTAAAAGTATCAAAAATAACCGTATCTAAATTCGTTTCAAGCTCATATAAATCTGATTTTAGATTGCTTAATTTTTCAATTTTCAATCTTAAAAGTGCAAATTTTTCACTTTGAAAAATACTATCTATATTTTTTGAAATTCCATCTTTAAAACCTTCGAAACCATTATCAAAATCATCTTTTAAAAAATCATATTTTAAAGATAAATTTGTTTTAAGCTCCTCGATTTTTTTAATATTTTCAAATTTAATTTCTCTTAAAATATCATTAATCCCATCTTTTGTGGTAATATCAACTATATTTAAAATACGAGAAAGATTAAGCTTTTGTGCATTATTTTTCAAATATTTAAACTCATCTATCAAGCGTTCTTTTAATTTTTTAGCCAAAAGTAAAACAAGATTATCTATACCACTATCTATATTTTTAAGTTTTACAATTGAATTTGAAATTTCATCTTGTGCTTCTTTTAACAAGGTATTTTGCTTTTGAAGTTCAAGTAAAAGTTTTTGATTTTCTTCGCTTACACCTTGTTTATTTTCCTTAATAAGACGATTTTGCATTTCATATTCGCTTAGAATATTTTTAAGTTCTAAATGCAATTCTTTTTTGTAAGCTCTTAAGGCAATCTTACTTTTTTCTCCTGCATAAAGCTCGTTAAAAAGATAGTTTTCAAATTCTTGCATACCACTTTTTTGCAAACTCTCCTTAGGCGCTAAACCCTTATAAAAATCACTTGCCATTTTAGCACTCACACATAAAAAATCAATCTTTTCCACCAAATTTTCATCTAAATCCACAAGTCTTGATTTTAAGCTTTCTTTGGTATAAACAATAACTTCTTCTAAATCCTTTTTGCTTAACAAATCCGCTTTAGTTAAAACAATTAAAAACTTACTCAGCCTTGAATTTAAAAGACAGCGCACTAAAAAGTCTGCATCTTTTTGAGTCAAGCTTTGAGAAGCATTCATTAAATGAATTAAAAAATCACTTTCTCTAAGATACTCATTTGTAACAATTTCTCTTTGAACTACAACATCATCAAGCCCTGGAGTATCAACTATAGAAATATTATTTTTTAAAAATTCTAAATGACTTTTAATTTCTATTTTTTTAATTAAAGCTGAAATTTTATTTTTAGCAGAACTGAAATTTTTAAGCTCACAAAGTGCGATATTTTGTATTAAAGGTTTATCTTTGATAAAATCCTCTATATTTACACTCTTATCCAGCTTATCAATAAATTCTTTTAAATCTACATTAAAGTGCGAACTTTCAAGTATATTTTGCCATTCTTTTTTATCCCAAAAATATATCTTTGCTTCTTCACTCTTGCCATAGCTTAATACTGTTAAATTAGCTGTTTCAGGTATGTTTGAAACCCCCAAAAAATCTTCTTTTAAAAGAGCATTTAAAAGACTTGATTTTCCTGCATTCATCACGCCAGTGATGGCTATATTAAACTCTAAATTTTGAAATTTTTCCAAAGTTTTTTGAAGTCTTGATTTTAAATTTTCATCAAAACTTAGCTTTTGAAGCTCTAAATTAATGGTGTTTAATTCTTTAAAATCATTTTGAAATAAAGCTTTTTGATCTATATTTTGAACTTTTTCTTGCGAAATAAAATCAAATATTTCAGCATTTTTTGAAATTTTTTCTAAAATTTTTAGAGCCTTAAGTAAATCTTGCTTTGGAATAAAGCCTGATTTAAAAAGATTTAAAATACAAATTTGAGCATTTTGTATACTAAAAATATCCACTCTTAAATCAATTTTTTTGCAAAGCTCTTGAAATTCTTTTAAGAGAAAATATCTTTCATAATTGTCTTTATTGACACTTAAAATAATCGCACACTCGGCCGTATCAAGCTTGCTTTTATCTTGAAATTTAGCATCAAAATTTAAAAATTGAAGTTCATTTTGCCAAATTTTTTGGAATAATTCTTTCATAATCTTCCCCTTAAAAAGGGGAAAGATTTATTTATTTCTTTGAGCGACAAGTTGTCTTCTCATATAAGCGATTTTACTTTGTAAAGGTAATTCTTTAGGACAATTATCTTCACAAGCAAGCAATGACATACAACCAAAAACACCATCATCATCACCTACTAATTCATAAAAATCTTCTATAGTTCTATGATCGTGCGGATCTTGCAAATATCTAGCTGTTCTTAAAAGTCCTGTAGCAGCTATGAAATTTGGACGCATAAGTTTAGTTGCACAAGAAGCTACGCAAATTCCACACTCTATACAACGATCGAGTTCAAAAGTTTCATCCGCAACTTCTGGCTCAATGCGTTCTTCAAGTTTAGAAATATCAGTTTCTTTTTCATTATGCACCCAGCTTTCAACACGCTTACACATGTCTTCAAACCACTCGCCTGTATTCACACTTAAATCTTTAATGTGTCTAAATGCAGGCATAGGCATAAGCTCTATCACTCCATCAGGATAATCTTTAGTTAAAGTTTTACAAGCAAGTTTTGGCACTCCATTAATCATCATCGCACAAGATCCACAAATCCCTGCACGACAAACAAAGTCAAAACTCAAATCCGCATCCATTTTTTCACGGATTAAAGTCAAACATACAAAAACCGTCATAAAAGGAGTTTCTTCAAGCTCATAAGTCACAAAATGTGGTTTAGAAATTTTGCTTAAAGGATTATATTTAAATGCCTTTATTGTCAATTTTCTACTCATAATCAACTCCTATTCTTTGGTTTGGTGCTTTATATTTAGCTTGTAATTCATAAGGCATTAAAGCGTTTTGAATTTCATAACGACCTTTGCCTTCAGCTTCCATTTTTTCACGGATAGCATCCACTTCAGCTTGGCGTTTTTCACTTAAAGGGTTTTCTATAATATTTCCTTTAGCTCCATATCCACGGAATGCTGGTGGAATTTCCATTTTCATAATATCAAGCTCTTCATATTCTACTCGTGGCAAAGTTTCACCTTCCACCCAAAAAGTATTGGTTCTTTTCATCCAATTTAAATCATCTCTTTTTGGATAATCTTCCCTATAATGCGCCCCACGACTTTCTGTTCTTAAAAGCGCTCCATAAGCTACACAAAGTGCTATTTTTAACATTCTTGGCACTCTATACGCTTCTTCAAGCTCTGGATTTGCACAATCAAGTTCTTTACAATGTACTTTAACATCTTGAGAATCTTTATAAAGTTTTTCAAGTTCATCTACTGCTTCTTTCAAACCTTCACCTGTTCTAAAGATGGCTACCTTATCCCACATGATTTCTTTCATTCTGTTTTTGATTTCAAAAACATTATGCTTACCTTCTTTATCTACTAAAGATTTTAAATATTGATACTCTTTAGTTAAGAAGTCTTTTACTACATTTGTATCAATTACTTCACCATTATTTTTACAATAATCAGCAAAATAATCTCCCACTATCATACCTGCTACAACAGTTTCAGCACATGAATTTCCACCTAAACGATTAAATCCGTGCATATCCCAGCAAGCTGCTTCTCCGCAAGCAAAAAGTCCGTTTAACCATTGACTTTCACCCGTTGGTTTAGTTCTAATTCCACCCATAGAATAATGCTGCATTGGAAGAACTGGCGCCCAACCTTTTGAACCTTCATCTGCTGGATCAATACCATTGAAAGTTTTGCAAATATCTTGTACATCGCGGAGATTTTTTTCCACATGAGCACGACCCAATATAGAAATATCAAGCCATAAATGATCCCCATAAGGGCTTTTTACACCTTTGCCTTTACGAATATGCTCCATCATTCTACGACTTACCACATCACGGCTTGCAAGTTCTTTTTTCTCTGGTTCATAATCAGGCATAAAACGATATCCATCCACATCACGCAAAATTCCACCATCACCACGACAACCTTCAGTAAGCAAAATACCGCTTGGTACAATAGGAGTTGGATGAAATTGCACTGCTTCCATATTTGAAAGTCTGCAAAGCCCTGTTTCAAGAGCGATGGCTGCACCCGTTCCTTCGCAAATTACCGCATTTGTAGTTTGTTTATAAATTCTACCATAGCCCCCTGTTGCTATCATGGTTCCTCTTGCAATATAAGCAATAAGTTGTCCATTAGTTAAATCTCTAGCGATCACACCTAAGCATTTTTTACCATCATGGATAATTCTTACTGCTTCCATTCTATCAATGATTTTTACCTGATGTTTAATAGCTTCATTTGCTACACCATAAAGCATACAATGCCCTGTTGCATCTGCGATATAGCAAGTTCTCCATTTTTTAGTTCCACCAAAATCTCTAGCATTAATAAGCCCGTGCGCTTCTTCTTTTTCTTCAATCACAGTTTTTTGTGCATTGATTACAACAGTTCTTGGACCTTTAGTAACTCTAGTCCAAGGCACACCCCAAGCTGCAAGTTCACGCACTGCTTTTGGTGCAGTTTGAGCAAACATTCTTGCTACTTCTTGATCACAGCCCCAATCACTTCCCTTTACTGTATCTGCAAAGTGAAGATCTTCATTATCACCCTCACCTTTTGCCCCATTTGCTAAACTTGCCTGCATACCTCCTTGCACCGCTGCAGAGTGAGAACGCTTCACTGGACAAATACTTAAAAGTGTTACACTTTGGCCACTCTTTGCTACTTCAATAGCCGCTCTAAGACCTGCTAATCCTCCGCCTATTACTAAAGCATCGCTATATTGTATATTCATAATTTGCTCCATTGTAGTTTTTTATCATCGCAGTAGTTTGGGTTTGATTTTGGTAGTTTTCATAACCTATTTTTATAAATGCTGCAAGACTTAACACACCTAAAACTAGGAAGAAAATACTGATTATCCATTTAGCAGTTTTAAGCTTTTTGCGACTTTCTTTTACATTTTTTCCTTCAAACCAACCCCATTTAACACAAAGTCTATAAAGCCCTATACTTCCATGAAGTTCAACACAGACTAAAAGAACAGCATAAAAAAGCCACATAAAATGACTTACAACCCTATCTCCTGACATATCGCCGCTGATTTTATCTGCATTGGTTACAATAAAAATAAGATGAGCAGAACCTAAGAAAAACATAATAAAACCTGTAAAAGCTTGAACCCACCATAATGAAGTATCGCTGTGATTCATTTTTTTACTATGTGTTCTTAGTATTTGATACTGACGGTAATTAATAGGAAATTTTCTCATTGCAAGTAAAGCATGAACGAAAAAAACCACTAAAACACAGGCGGCTAAAAATGAAGTAAGATAACTCATAACAGGATTATCGTAAACAAATTTTAATTCTAAAAAATGCACTACAGAATTAAAAAAATCCTCACTGACTAAAATTGTAGAAACAAAAAGCATATGCACCCACATAAAAAGACCTAAAAAAAGCCCTGAAGCACTTTGGATAAAGTCTAATTTCGCAGGCATTTTACTTTTTTTGCCCTCAATGCTCTTACCCAAATAACCTTCGATAAGCTCACGCATCTTTACTCCTTTGTAAAAAGAAATTAAAAAAATCCATTTCATTATATTACAAAAGTCTTTAAGATAGATTAAATATTTACTTTTTTAAACTTTATACAAATATAAACTAACAAAGCTGTTATAAACATTATAAAACTTAAAATTTGTCCCATACTCATACCCCATAAAACAAAACCTATACCAAAATCAGGCTCGCGATAAAATTCACATATAAATCTTGCCAATGAATAAGCACCAGCATACACAAGAATCAATTCCCCTTGAAAGCTTTGCTTAAATCTTGCTAAATAAACTATAATAAAAACAACAATACCTTCTAAAAATGCTTCATAAAGTTGCGATGGATGGCGCAATACTCCATCAACATAAATTCCCCAAGGCACATTTGTAATGCGACCAAAAAGCTCTTGATTTAAAAAATTTCCTATACGACCAAAAACATAAGCCAATGGAACACTTAAAGCAACCAAATCAAGAAAAATCCAAGGATTTGTTTTATATTTTTTACAAAACAATAAAGTAGCTATCAAAAATCCTATAATTGCTCCATGATAACTCATACCTCGAATACCTACAAATTCACCATTAATATAAGGATTAAAAATTTGCCAAGGATGAGTAATATAATACATAGTATTTGCATCATAAATCAAAATATATCCAAGCCTTGCACCTAAAATAACCCCTATTTCAACCCATATAAAATAACTATCCAAATGTTTTTCATTAATGTCTAGTTGAAATTTTCTTACAAAAAATTTAGCCAAAAGCAAAGCCAAAAGCAAAGCTATAACATACATAATGCCATACCAATGCACCTTTAAACCAAAGATGCTAAAAGCTATAACATTAAAATTTGAATAAATATGCTGCCAAAATTCCATATATCTTTCCTAATTTTCTTTTATAAAAATATAACAAAAAAACTTTAACTTGCTATAATTAACACAAACACATTAAATAAAGGTAAAAAATGAAAAAATATATTTTACTTGCTAGTAGTATGTTAATTTTAGCAGCTTGTGGGGGTACAAGCAGTAATTTTGTCAATGTTTCTATGCCAAATTTTAAACCCCAAGTTCCAACAAAGGTTGAACCTATTGATTCTGGAGTAAGCATTGCTCTTGAGCCTATTAATATAGAACAAAATAACAATTATTCTGATTATTTTGAAAATTCAGTGATTAAAATTCGCATAGAAAAAGAAATTGATCTTTTAAAACGAAATTTAGAAGAGCAGATCAAAACCATCGCTCAACTAAAAGGCTATAAAATAGTTACTACTAATCCAGACTACACTCTTAAAAGTTCAATCAGTATTTATACGGAAGAAAAAAATGCACAAAAAACAAGCAATTTTATGAGTGGAGATTATGTAAAATCCAATTTAGGTATAAATTTTAAAGGTAAAATAGATTTTATAGATGCACACAATCCACAAAATTCAACCAATCTTTCAAGCAGCACCAAACTGGATTCTTTAGTTGCGCTTAACTATCCTATTAAAAATGATGATGGGGTTAATATGTTTAAAACTACTATCTCCACCGTACCAACTCAACTTAATAAAGGTTTAGAGCAACCTGCTTTTGAAATTGATAAAAGTTTTTTAGCTTTTTATAAAAATACATTAAATACACTTTATAACAATCTTCCAAAAGCAACAGACATAGGCAAAACTATACCTAATACAAACAGTGGTTTTAATAGTTTTGATGGCGATGCCACCTTTGAAGAAAGCTTACCTCAAACAAATTCTAATCAAAATAATACAATTGAAAACACACCTACGCAAAATATTCCTACAAATCCATCTTCAACAAATCAAAATAATCAAAGTAAAAATCAAGATGGGGTGGAAATATTTGAATGATAAAACTTGTGGGAAAATTAAACTTTCTCACACAAAAAATAAGATTTTCTTATACAAGAAAAATAACTATCATTCTACTTTAAAATCAATGCCTGTTGCATTGCATTTTTTATCATCTCTCTTTTATCTCGTATTTCAAAAAAAAGCTCAAAAGCAAAAACTCCTTGCCACAAAAGCATATCAAGTCCATCTTTAATTTTTAAATGATACTCTTTACACAATCTATAAAAAGGTGTTTCTCTGCCATAAATTACCTCAAAAGCAAATTTAGCTTTAGGCAAAATTCTATCTAAAAGCTCTCTATCACAAGGTAAATTTTCATCTTTTAATCCAGCAGAAGTTGAATTTATAACCAAATCAAAGTCAAAATCTTGCAAGTTTTTATAAAGATAAGTTGGATAAGCTAAAAAATCTTTAAATCTTTCTTTACTACGATTAGCTATATACACTTCTACGCCTTTTTGTTTTAATACATAAGCAAGCGCCAAAGCTGTACCTCCAGCACCCAAAATCAAAGCTTTTTTTATATTATCAAAATCCTTAATAGCTTCTAAAAAACCTAAAGCATCAGTATTATAAGCGTAAATTTTATCTTCTTTTAAGCATAAAGTATTTGCAGAGCCAATATTTCTAGCAAAATCATCCTTCACATCAGCAATATCTAAAGCTTTTTCCTTAAAAGGCAAAGTAATATTAGCTCCACTAAGTCCTAATTTAAAAAAATCTTCTCTTAAACAGTTAGCATTTCTTAAATGATAGCATGTATAAATGCTATCAAGTCCTAAGGCTTTGATGGCATTATTATGCATTCTAGGCGATTTAGAGTGAGAAATAGGATCGCCTATAACTGCTAAAAATTTCATTTTAAAGTAAAAGAAAAAGCATCTTTTGCAATATCCTTACGGATTTTAGCAAGTTCTGCTGCAATATCTGCTTTTTCAAATGGTCCTATTAAAACCTTGGTAATTTCTTTACCTCCAACTGTAGTTTTATAAAGTTTATAATCATAACCTTTCTGTTTTACAGAAGCAAGTTCTTTTGATTTTTGATCCAAATTACTTACTGAGAAAATTTGCACATAAATACCCGATGCTAAACCACTTGGATGTACAGGTTTAGCATCAACATTTTTAAATAAATCATTTGCATTTTGTTCTTTTTTAGGGGTTTGTTTTGCACTTTCTTTTTCTTTTTTTACAGCTGTTTGTTTTTTTGCTTCTTCTTTAGGTTTTGCAGTTTGTGTTACTTCTTGTTTAGGAGTACTTGCTTGTGGAGTGGTATTTTCTGAAGCAGTTGCTGTTGGTTCTGCTGGAACTTCTTGATCAGGCATAGCAAAATTTGTAGTATCATTGTTATTTGAACTAGAGGTTGTTGTATTTTGAGTTGTATTTTGTTCATCTTGAAATTGTTTTCTTAATGCCTCAAATTGATCTTCTGCTGAAGTATTATCTGTAATTGGCATACTTTCAAAAGAAGTATCATTGTTATTGTCTTGAGTTGCTATAGGTTCACTTGGCAATACACTTTGATTTTGCGTATTTTCATCACCACTACCATTAATAAGCTTCATAACTATCATAATAGCTAAAAACAAAATAACTAAAGCAATAACTCGTAAAAGAATTTTTTTTACTTTTTCACTTTTATTACTTTTTTCTAAAATAATATCATCAAATTCATTTTTTTGATTTTCCATAATTTGTCCTTTCTTACATATGCTTAGACCAAGAACTTCCTCGTTCTTTTTGATAAACCTCATAAGGCAATATTAAAATATTAAATTCCCTAGGTACATCCATACTAGGAAACACCTTCCATTCTACTGGCATTTTACTTGCAAACATCATTGAAAGTTTAGACGCTAAAGAATAACCTTCGTTTAACGCCGTATGTCCTTTGTGAATATAAAGATGTAAATGTCCTGGAGTTTTAGTTTTATAGGCTGTGAAATTTATAAAACCTTCTTCTCTTAAAATAAGTTGTGCACGGTGATAAAATCTTTCAGCATTAAAACCATTATAATCAAAGACAATATTTTCTACTTTATTATCTTTTGTTATTAAATCATGAGCGACAACAATTTTTTTAGCAGCGTGTTCTCTCATGACATTTAAATTTAAAGGAGCATCAACTCTTTCAAATTTATCAAAAAATAAGCGACCTCTATGTGTAATTTTATTTACAATTTTATCGCGTCTTATATAATAATGATCGCCAATTATTTTAATTAGCGACATATCCATTGGTGAAATCAAAACATAGCCCTTTCATAAATAATAAAACTACTTGCAAGTTTTTTTAATTCTTGTTTAATATTCTCTTGTAATTTTTCATTATTAATATCATCTAAAATATCTGCAATATAATTTGACACAATTTCCATTTCTTTTTCTTTAAAACCTCTGGCAGTAAGGGCTGGAGTTCCAAGTCTTAATCCACTTGTGATAAAAGGACTTCTAATCTCTCCTGGAACGGTATTTTTATTTGCAGTAATACCTGCATTTCCAAGAGCTAAATCTGCATCTTTTCCACTAAATTCACGATCTAAAAAACTCATTAAAACAAGGTGATTATCCGTTCCATCGCTAACAAGTTTAAATTTTCTATCCATTAAAACATTAGCTAAAACTTGAGCATTGGTTCTTACTTGTTTTGCATAAACTTTCCACTCATCGCTAAGATTAAATTTAAATCCTACTGCTTTTGCAGCAATTACATGCATCAAAGGACCACCTTGAATACCTGGAAAAATGGCAGAATTAATTTTTTTAGCAAGCTCTTCATCATTTGTCATAATAATACCACCTCTTGGGCCACGCAAAGTTTTATGCGTAGTTGAACTTACTACATGAGCGTGTGGAAAAGGACTTGGATGTTCGCCTGCTACAACAAGACCTGCAATATGTGCTATATCAGCAAAAAGATAGGCGCCTACTTCATCAGCGATTTCTCTAAATTTAACAAAATCAATCACTCTTGCATAAGCACTAGCTCCACAAACTATAAGTTTTGGTTTTTCTTTTTTAGCAATTTCTCTTACTTTTTCATAATCAATTCTTCCATCAAGTTCTACGCCGTAAAAACAACTTTCGTACATTTTACCTGAAGAACTTACTTTTGCACCATGAGTCAAATGTCCACCATGGCTTAAATCCATTCCTAAAATTTTATCACCTGGATTAATCAAAGCCACATAAACACCTTGATTAGCTTGAGAACCTGAATTAGGCTGAACATTAGCAAATTTACAATTAAAAAGTTTTTTACATCTTTCAATAGCTAAAGTTTCAATCTCATCAACAAATTCGCAACCACCATAGTATCTTTTACCTGGATAACCCTCTGCGTATTTGTTTGTCAAAATACTTCCCATAACTTCCATTACTTCAGGTAAAGTGAAATTTTCACTCGCTATCATTTCAAGACCTTCACACTGACGCTCTAACTCTTTGTTTGTCAAATCAAAAATTTCTTTATCAAACATTTCTAAACTCATTCTTTCTCCTTTAGTTCTGATTTTAATGGACGCATTGCAGGAAACAATATCACATCTCGAATAGATTTTTTATTTGTCAAAAGCATAACAAGTCTATCTATGCCTATACCTTGCCCTGCCGTTGGAGGCATTCCATAACCCAAAGCATTTACAAAATCTTCATCCATTTCACAAGCCTCTTCATCGCCTGCATTTTTAGCTTCAATTTGTTTTAAAAATCTCTCATATTGATCAAGCGGATCATTAAGCTCATTAAAACCATTTGCCAATTCTCTTCCGCAAATAAACAGCTCAAATCTCTCAGCAATCTGAGAATCCTCATCACTACGTCTTGATAAAGGACTTATGGAAATAGGAAAATCGATCACAAAAGTAGGATTGATCAATTTTTCTTCCACATAATTATCAAAAAGTTCAGCTTGTAAATGTCCAAGTTCAAGCTTTTCATTCGCTTCAAAACCATCAGCTTTTAATTTAGTAAGAATTTTTTCCTTATCTTCGATTAAATCCCCATCTAAACCACCATATTTACAAAGTGCATCTTTATAGGTTATTCTTTCAAAAGGTTTGGAAAAATCTATCATTTTTCCATCAAATTCTATTGTTTTTCCCAAATTAAGCTTATCTAAAAGTAAAGCAAAAAGTTCTTCAGTTAAATCCATTAAATCTTTATAATTATGATAAGCCCAATAAAATTCTATAGTTGTAAATTCGGGATTATGGGTTAAATCCATACCTTCATTTCTAAAACAACGATTGATTTCAAAAACTGCCTCAAAACCACCCACTACAAGTCTTTTAAGATAAAGTTCTGGAGCAATTCTTAAAAATCTTTCTACGCCTAAAGAATTGTGAAAAGTTACAAAAGGCTTAGCATTTGCTCCACCTGCAATCGGATGCATCATAGGAGTTTCTACTTCTAAAAAGCCTTTATTTTCAAAAAAATGACGAATCAAACTCACCACTTTAGAACGCACTAAAAAATCTTTTCTAACTTCTGCATTCATTATCATATCAACATAACGTTTACGATATCTTTGTTCAATATCTGTTAATCCATGATATTTTTCAGGTAAAGGAACAATAGCTTTTGTAGCGAGTTTTACTTCACTTGCATGCAAACTAAACTCACCTGTTTTAGTTACAAAAGGAAAACCTTTAACCAAAACAATATCACCTACTTCTAAATTCTTTTTCAAAATCGCATAAAGTTCTTCACCTACGCTATCTTTACTAAAATAAATTTGTAAATTTGTATCCTCATCTTCAATGTTTGCAAAAATCGATTTCCCAGCTATACGCAAAAGTTTCAAACGTCCTGCAACAACAGCATTGATACTTTCATCTCTTTTTTCAACTTGCTCTAAAATATAAGAAAATTTATCCTTAAAAGTCTTTAAAGACATTTCTTTTTCTAAAAAATGAGGATAAGGATTGATCCCTAAATTTTTTAATTCCTTAGCTTTTTCTATTCTTTGCTGCTCTAAAATATTATCAAACATTTATATTTTTACCTTTGCTTTTTGATTATTACAATCACCACAAACACCATAAAGCTGCATCAAATGCCCTGTAAGTTTAAAACCATGTTCTTTTGCAATCAAGGCTTGCTGTCTTTCTATAATAGGATTTTCAAACTCTATAATTTTTCCGCAATTTTTACATATCATATGATCATGGTGAGGTTTATTGGCAAGCTCGTATTTTTTACCTGCTGAACCAAAAGAAATGGAAGTTACCATTTCTGCTTCTTCAAGCAAATTTAAAGTACGATAAACAGTTGCAATTCCCACATTTAAATCAGGTTCAGCTTGTTTGATTTCCATATATAAACTTTCGGGTGTGTAATGAGTATCACTGTGATAAAGAGTTTTTAAAAGTACTTCTCTTTGCTTGGTATATTTAAGTCCGCCTTGTCTTAATATTTTTTTAAATCTCTCAAGTAAAACATCATATTCCACATTTTCTATCAGCATATCACTCCCCTTTTTGAGTATTGTTTAAATCACTTACAATATCTTGCAACTTTTCACTAGCATGATCTAGACTATTTTCTGTTAAAGGTTGATTCATAATAAAAGATCCAGTTTCTTTAAGCAAATTCAAAGTATAGCTATTTTTAGCAAAATTATCTAATTTATCATTTAAAAAATCGATTCTTGCTACACAAAAAACCAAAATTGCAAAAATTAAAAAAATTTTTGCTCCGCCAAATATAAAGCCACCAATACGATCTAAAAAACCTAGGCCACTTAATTTGATCAACTTAGAAAGAAAATTACCCACCAATAAACAAACTATCCAAAAAATAATTAATATGGCCAAAAATCCAGCAAATCCAGCTAAGCTTTGATTTTCTATCTTATAAAAAGTACTTTGTATAAATTCAGCTGCTTGAGTTGCATATTTTGAAGCAATAAAAACACCACCAATAATACCCAAAAGCCCAAAAATTTCTTTTATCAAACCATTGATAATACCCTTAAGCCCTAAAAGCAAGGTAAATCCTAAAATAAAAGCATCAAACCAATAAAAATTCATTTCAATCACTCTCTGATTTTTTTGTTTTAAATTTATTCTACAAATAAGCACTAAATGCTAAGTTAATCATTCTATGATTTTAGGAACAACAAAAAAATGTTCTTGTTTTTTTGGAGCACAATCCAAAACCTCATCAATAACATTGCTATTTCTTATCTCATCAATCCTCAAAGGAGCTCCACCTTTTATAGTACTCACAGTAATCTCTTGGGAATCTAAATCAAGTTCGTTTAATTTTTCAACAAAATTCACAATTTCACTTAACTGTACAATGGTTTCATTTCTGTTTTTTGTTATTTGTAAAGCACTTAATTTTTCAAGCTTGCTTAATAATTTCTCATCTATTTGCATTTCTTAAACCTTAATAAAAAAGTTAAAATTTTGAAAATTATATCATAAAAAGCTTTAAATTGTTTAGGATATTTTGCAATTTATATGATACAATACCATAATTTTTCTATACAAAAATAAAAATATTTTTTCAAGGATAAATTTTGGGACTAAAAGATAATTTAAAAGCTGTTAAAAATGAACTTAACACAGAAGAACAATTTATAGAAAATTTTATCAAAGGAGAGAGATTTATACGCAAGTATAAATTTTATATATCTGCTGTTGTGATAATTTTAGTTGCTTGGTTTGCTGGAAATTTTATAATCTCAAAAATAAACGATTATAAAACAAAAGAAGCAAATGAAATTTATGCCAATCTAATACAAGATCCTAGCAATAAAAATCTTTTAGAACAACTTAAAAATAAAAATACTAATCTTTACGCTATCTTTTTACTAAAAGAAAATATTAATGATTTTAATAATACAACTCTCCAAAATGAACTAAAACAAATTTATAATAATGCTCAAACAAACACTTTACTTAAAAATATTATTGCATTATCTTTAGGGGATAAATCGATATTTTTAAAAAATTATGATAAATTATTAGAAGCTTACAAACTTTTAGAGCAAAATAAAATCGAAGAAGCTAATGTTTTACTTTCTCAGATAAAAGAAAATTCAAGTTTAAATCAAATAGCTAAAAACCTCAAACATTATCAAGGCATTACACAATGAAAAAAATATTTTTAACACTATTTTGTTTAATATTTCTATGTGCTTGTGGCACCAAAAGACAATATTTTGAACCAAAACAAACCGATGGAGATTTAAGTCATAATAGCAATTTAAAAAGTAAAATCGTTGATTGGAATCTAGTTTCTGCAAAACTTAGCAATAATACAGCTATCTTAAAAAATAATATCTCCATAGACAAGTTTAAACTTCCTAAAAATTATATGCTTCTAGCTTATCAAGATGGGGAATATTTTACTGCAGATAACAATGGAAATTTAAAAATTTTTGACAATTCTTATAATGAAATTTATAATTTTCAATTTGACGCTAGTGTTGTAGGAGTAGCTTCTAATGGAGATGATTTAGCCCTTGTACTTGCAAACAATACCATAGTTCTTGCAAATCGTTCTTTGGGTATTAAATTCAGTCAAACCCTAACCTCAGCTCCAGCCCAAGACAGTCGTACCGCTAATCCTATATTTTTAGACAATATCATCGTTTATCCAACACTAGATGGTAAAATTTTAATTCTTTCAAGAAACAATCTTCAAATCATTAAAGATGTGGTTATTTCAGCAGAAAATTTTTTCAACAATGTAATCCATCTAAGTGTAATCGGAGATAAACTTATAGCAGCAACAGCTAAAAAAATCATTGTTGTAAGCCCTGCTAGAACTCTTTATCTTGACGCTGACATAAAAGATGTTGCACTTAGCGATGATGGTATTTTTATACTAGAAAAAGATGGCACTATTATTAAAACTGATTATAACTTAAGAAAAATTGCGGAAAAAAAATTTGAATTTGCTATTTTTGTAAAAAGCAATATATACAATAATTATTTATATATTTTTGAAAAAACAGGCTATCTTATCAAAATGAATCTAAATTTAGATAATGCACAAGTATTTAAACTTTCAGAAGCTGTTGATAAAATTTCTTTCATGGGAAATGGTAAATTTTACTACGGAGATAAAATTTTAGATTTGCTATGATAAAAATTTTAGAACAAACAATAAAGGCTTTAAAATTAAATTTAAAGCCCTATGACTTAAGTATGTTGACTAGAAAAAAAAGTTATATTTGTGCTAAAGATCAAAATAACATTCTTTTTATGTATACAGGAAAAACAAAATTTTTAATGAAAGATGCCTTATTTTTAGAAAATCTAGCACAGCAAATTAACATAAATAACAAATATTTTTTTAGCATGGCTTCTCTTTGCTCTAAAGCAAAAAATCATCTAGAAATGAAAGGATTTAATATCTATGCTACTCTGTGATATTGGGAATTCAAATGCTAATTTCCTAGATGATAACAAATATTTTACTCTTAGTATAGATCAGTTTTTAGAATTTAAAAATGAACAAAAAATTTTTTATATCAATGTCAATGAACATCTCAAAGAACATTTAAAAAATCAAAAAAATTTTATCAATCTTGAACCTTATTTTTTATTTGATACAATTTATCAAGTATTAGGAATCGATCGCATAGCAGCTTGTTATACTATTGAAGATGGAGTTGTTGTAGATGCAGGTAGTGCTATTACAATTGATATTATTTCTAATTCTATACATCTTGGTGGTTTTATCTTGCCAGGTATTGCAAATTATAAAAAAATTTATAGCCATATTTCACCACGATTAAAAAGTGAATTTAACACTCAAGTTAGTCTTGATGCATTCCCACAAAAAACCATGGATGCTTTAAGTTATGGTGTTTTTAAAGGAATTTACCTACTGATAAAAGATGCCGCTCAAAATAAAAAGCTTTATTTCACTGGTGGAGATGGGCAATTTTTAGCAAATTATTTCGATCACGCAATTTATGATAAACTTTTAATCTTTCGAGGAATGAAAAAGATTATAAAAGAAAATCCTAATTTACTTTATTAAAAATGTTACAAAAATTCTCATTGATATCAAACCTTAATGAAATTTAACTTTTTGTAAAACAAATTCAATTAAACTTCTATTTAGAAAAAAGTTTATTAAAATAAAAAAAGGAAAAACAATGAGCCAACAAGAATTTGATGTGCTTGTCATCGGAGCTGGAATTTCAGGAGCAGCATTATTTTACGAGCTTGCAAGATATACAAATATTAAAAATATTGCTTTGATAGAAAAATATAATACAGCTGCAACATTAAATTCTAAGGGAACGAGTAATTCTCAAACCATTCATTGTGGAGATATTGAAACCAATTATACTTTAGAAAAAGCGCGAAAAGTAAAAAGAACAGCTGATATGATAGTTAAATATGGACTCATGCAAAATGCGCAAAATAATTTCATGTTTTCTCATCAAAAAATAGCTCTAGCTGTTGGAGATATAGAATGTGATTATATGAAAAAACGCTATGAAGAATTTAAAGAACTTTATCCTTATATAAAATTTTTCGATAAAGCAAAAATCAAACAAATTGAACCCAAGGTTGTTTTAGGAGAAGATTGCAATCAAGATAGACCTGAAAATATCTGTGCCATGGGTGTTGAAAGCGGCGAGGTTTTTACAACTGTAGATTTTGGGAAAATGAGTATAAATCTAATAGAACAAGCCCAAAAACAAAATAAAAATACTTTCGTTGCTTTTAATCAAGAAATTATTCACATAGAAAAAAAGGATGATATTTTTATATTAAAAACCTCAAATCATCAAGAATACCATGCCAAAAGCGTAGTTGTCAATGCTGGAGCGCACTCTTTATATTTAGCACATAAAATGAACTTAGGTATGGATAAGTCTTGTTGGCCTGTTGCAGGAAGTTTTTATTTAACCAAACAAAAACTTTTAAATGGTAAGGTTTATATGGTGCAAAATCCTAAACTTCCATTTGCAGCTCTTCATGGAGATCCTGATTTACTTGCTGATATGAACACTCGCTTTGGACCTACCGCACTTGTTATTCCAAAACTAGAACGTTATCATGGTCTAAAATCAGTTCCAGAATTTTTTGAAGCGCTAAAACTTGATAAAACTGTTTTAAAAGTAACTTTTAATATGTTTAAAGATGCAACAATTAGAAATTACATCTTTTATAATTATCTTTTTGAACTACCTTTTGTTGATAAAAGCTTATTTGTTAAAGATGCCAAAAAAATAGTCCCAAGTCTTAAAGCAAGCGATATTTATTATGCGAAAGGTTTTGGAGGCGTAAGACCGCAAGTTATTGATAAAACTAAAGGAGAATTAATGCTAGGTGAAGCAAGCATCACAGAAACCCCTGGTATTATTTTCAATATGACTCCAAGTCCTGGAGCAACAAGTTGTTTAGGAAATGCTGAAAGAGATGCAAAGCTTGTGTGTAATTACCTAGGAATGGAATTTAACGAAGATAAATTTTCTTCAGAATTATTGTAATCATTTTGTTTCTATTTTTAGCTACAATAATTTCAAAAGGAGTTTACCATGCTTAAAAAAACAAAAATTGTAGCCACAGTAGGTCCAGCAAGTGAAAAGGAAGAAATTCTACGCCAAATGATTATCAATGGTGTAAATGTTTTCCGTTTAAACTTTTCTCATGGAACACATGAGTATCATAAAAAAAACTTAGATACCATAAGAAGAGTAGCTAAAGAATTGCATACTCGTATTGGAATTTTACAAGACATTAGTGGTCCTAAAATTCGTACAGGCGAACTTAAAGAACCATTTGAATTAAAAAAGGGTGATAGACTTGATTTTTATCGTGAAACAATTTTAGGGGAGAAGATTGCTCAAAATCATTATAAAATCAGCATCAATCAAAAATCCATTTTAGATATGTTAAAAATTGATGAATATATTTATCTATATGATGGATCAATTCGTGCTAAAGTAGTAAGCATAGATAATCAAAAAATTGAAACCATTATAGAAAATGATGGTTTTTTAAACTCAAATAAAGGTATTAATTTTCCGAATACTAAAATCAATATTGATGTTATTACACAAAAAGATAAAAATGATTTACTTTGGGGTATAAAAAATGAAGTAGATTTTTTAGCAATATCTTTCGTACAAAATGCACACGATATTGATGAAGTTCGTGAAATTTTAGCACAAAATAACGCAAAAATATCTATTTTTGCAAAAATTGAAAAATTTGATGCAGTAGAAAATATTGATGAGATTATTAAATCTAGCGATGGTATAATGGTTGCAAGAGGAGACTTAGGTATTGAGGTACCTTATTATAAAGTTCCTAATATCCAAAAAGAAATTATACAAAAAGCAAACAATGCCTCTAAGCCTGTTATTACTGCAACTCAGATGCTTTTTTCATTAGCCAAAAGCAAAACCGCCACAAGAGCTGAAATTTCAGATGTTGCAAATGCTGTTTTAGATGGAACAGATGCAGTAATGCTAAGTGAAGAAAGCGCCGTTGGTATAGATCCTGCAAACGCTGTTGATATAATGTGCCAAACTATAATAGAAACAGAAAAACGCTATCCATATAACAAATTTAATGATTTTAATGATTTAGACAATACAGATAAAATCATGCGTTCTTCAGCTCATCTTGCAACAGATCTTAACGCTGATGCTATTTTTTCTTTAACAAGTAGCGGAAAATCTGCTATTAAGATTGCAAGATATCGTCCAAATATAGAAATCATAGCAGTAGGGCATTCTGAAAAAACCTTAAACTCTTTAAGTATAGTTTGGGGAGTTAATCCTGCGATCTTGGTTAACAAAAGTAATGAACTTACAGAATTATTAAAAGACTCTGTAAGATCAAGTGTTGAAAAAGGTTTTATGGATGAAGACAAATGCTATCTTCTAACTGCAGGCTTTCCAACAGGAGTAGAAGGTACTAGCAATCTTATCCGCATTCTCAATAAAGAGCAAATTGCTTATTATCTACAATAAAACATTAAATTCCTTTGAAAATAAGGAATTTAATGTCCTTATAAATTTTTTAAGTCAAAAGTCGATATAAATTAAAGCCTCACACAAAGGAGCAAATATGCAAGTGAATACTTTTTCAAATATCGCTAGCATGGCACAAACACAAGTTAGCAATAAGAAGGCAGATGATGCTAAGGAAAACACAAAAGACAAAAATGTTCAAAGTGCTAATTCTAGCAAGGATGTAGATAAAAATACCCTTGAAAAATTAAATGCACTTGGTGGAAAGGGCATTACACAAATTTACCTAGTTCAGTTTCAACAGCAAACAATGAATGCTGTAATAGGTTCGAGCAATGCCCAAACTGGACTAGATAGTCTTTTAAATGGTGCCAATTTAGATACTGCGAAATCTATACTTACAAATATTGATTTTGCATCCTTAGGCTACAGTGGCAAAAATCCACTTGATATGAATACAGATGAACTTCAACAACTTGTAAGTGAAGATGGTTTTTTTGGAGTGGAAAATACAGCCAATCGCATCGCGGATTTTGTTATTAAAGGCGGTGGCGACGATGTTGAAAAATTGAAAAAAGGTCTTGAAGGTATGAAAAAAGGATTTGAGCAAGCAGAAAAAATGTGGGGTGGAGAACTTCCTCAAATCAGTCAAGATACAATAGATGCGGCACTTAAAAAAGTTAGCGATCGCATTGATGAACTAGGCGGAAAAACTCTAGATCTTCAAGCTTAACTAAAAATGCTTAGAAATTTCTAAGCATTTTTAGTTGTTATTAATATCAAAAGTAAAAAATTCACTCTTAAAATTATTAGGTAAAGTTTTATACTGAGATATCGCAGCTTCATAGTTCTTTACTTCTTGATACAACATACCAAGAGCTGCTTTACTTTCTTTGTTATTTTTATCTGTAAGTTTAGAAAGCTGCAAAAGCGCTATAGCTGAATTTGGATTATTTGCACCTACGGCTGCTACGGCTGCTAAAAATAAAGTTTTAGTATCTTTAGCTCCATAATCATCAATCAAAGAATTGTAAAGCGCATAAGCCTCCTCGTATTGCTGTGCAAAAATATCCAAATAAGCTAAAGTTTGCAAAATACCCTCATCTTTTGCTCCTGAAACATTAATCAACTCTTTAAATTTCTGTCTTTCTAAATTTAAAAGCCCTGCAATATGCATTAAATTAACATAAAATTCCCTAGCGATACTTGGCCCACCAAAAACACTACGATAATCAAGTTTTAAATTTTTAAAATGAATTTGAGCATTTTGAGCATATTCTTTAATATTTAAATTTGAATTTAAAGAATTAAAATACAAAATATTTGCCAAAATATCTTCAGGCAACTCTGAACGCAATTTAGCAATTTTCACATCTACTTGATTATTAAGGTTATTATTTTTAGCAACAATAGCTTCAAAAATCAAACTCAAAGGCGTGTCTTTTTTTGTTTCATCTAAATAAGGAAGCATAGAAATATAATTATTATTAACTAAAAATAACATACTTTTTTGCATATTAGCTTTAAAATTAGAATCAGCAGCTATATTATCAAGAATTTCATTGTAAAGTTTAGTTGTATCAATATCAATTAATTTTGCACAAAACATAGCAAAAGCACCTGCTAAGTAATTTTTAGGATTAAGATGATATGAACTTGAAAAATGCTTATAAGCAAGTTCATAATTTTGCATTTGGGCATAAGTTAAAGCCAAATTATAATGTAAAATACTATGTTCTGGATAATCCTTGATAAGTTTTTGAAATTCTTGGTTAGCAAGGCGTAACTTCTGATTTAATGCATAGTTAATAATATTGGCAATTTTTACATTGGTAGATGAAAGAGCCTTGCTTGTATTAAGATAAACTCCCGCATCAGCACTATCATCAACGAAATCTGTAACATTAGCTTTTTTAATATATAAAGCAGCCTGCCTACTATCAAAAACTTGATAAGGCGCAAAATAAAAAAGCAAATCGAATTGATCTTTTTGTTTTTTTAACAAATCTTTTGAAAAAGAATTTTGAGCAACTGCTATATTAAAAAGATCCTTATTTAAACGAACTTGAATTTTATAAGCATCTAAAATCTTATATCTATCTTTATCATTATCATAAGAATTTTGCAAGCGCGCTAACATATCTTGATAATTTCCTGTTTTAATATCAACCAATGTTAAAGCCGCCAAACTTTGATTAAAATCTCTTTCAATTTTCATCGCTGTACTTAAAGCGACTTTAGCTTTAGCATATTCTCCTATTCTAGCGTATAAAAGACCTAAAGATAAACTAGATTCAAAATTGCCTTGAGAATTTAATTGCTGTATAGCCTTGGAATCAAAGTCCATTTTTGCATAAATTTTAGCAGACAAATACTTTGCAACATCAGAATACGGCTCCACATCTGTTCTTTGTAACATTTGTAAAGCCTCAGGGTAATATCCTTTGTAATAATTAATCAAGCTTAAATAATAATCATATAATTTTGATTTTCCTTCTTTTGGAAGATACACTTGAGCTAAATCAATATAATATCTAAATTTTTCCTTATCATTAAGCTTTAAAGCACAAACAGCAGCATTGATAGCAGCTACACTTTGATTTTCTCCATTGGCTATAGCTTTCTTGAAGCTTTCAAAAGCTTCTTGGAATTTATTCTCATTCATTTGAGAAACGCCTAAATTATAATTAGATAAAGATTCATTATATACGGCAACTTGCTCATAAACTTTTAAAGCCTGTTCAACCTCACCCTTTAAATATAAAGCATTTGCTTTTTGGATCATACCATCAATTCTTTGCATATCATTGTATTTATATGATTCATCAGGCATAACAACAGGTTGTTCTAAAGGCTTAGAAGCTATAATATCTGGTTTAATTTTTCCTTCACTAAAAGTTAAATAAAAAAGTGTAAAAACTAAAATACAAATAATCCCCAAAGATAAACCCACAAGAGACATAAACTTACGATCTTTATACCAAGGCGTAGGCTCTTGACTTTCAACTTCTTCAAAAGTTGATACATCTTCAGGCGCACTTTCTCTTGTAAATTTAAAACCACTATCACTATTTTCTTGAGGTAATTCTTCTGGCAATGATGCAAATTCTTCATCTTCTGGAGCTTGCCCCTCTTGCCCTTTAAATCCCTCTAAACTCTCATCAAGTCTTGGTTGATTTAAGCCATCTTCGGGTTTTTCTAGTATTATATCTTCTTGTTCAGCCATCTATACTCTTTAAAAATATTTTTTCAAAACATCAGGAATATGAATTTTTCCTTCTTTATCTTGATAATTTTCCATAATCGCCACCAAAGTTCTTCCTACTGCCAAAGATGAGCCATTAAGAGTGTGAACGAGCTCATTTTTTCCTTGTTCATTTTTATAGCGAATTTTAGCACGTCTTGCTTGAAAATCACGACAATTTGAAACAGAACTGATCTCGCGATATTTATTTTGTCCTGGAAGCCACACTTCAAGATCCACAGTTTTTGCTGCACTAAAACCCAAATCTCCGGTGCAAAGCATCAAATGTCTATGCGCTAAACCTAAAGAACTGAGTAAATCACTTGCACACTCAAGCATTTCATTAAACACGCTATCACTTTGCTCAGGTTTAGTAATACTTACAAGCTCTACTTTTTCAAACTGGTGTTGTCTTATAATACCTCTTGTATCACGCCCTGCACTGCCTGCTTCTTTTCTAAAACAAGCGCTATAACAAGTCATTTTTATCGGTAAAGTTTCACTCGCTAAAATTTCTCCACTATAAAGATTGGTTACTGGAATTTCAGAAGTTGAGATCAAATACAAATCCTCATCATCTACCTTATACATATCTTCTTTAAATTTTGGCAACTGACCTGTCCCAAACATAGTAGCACCATTTACCAAAAAAGGTACATTAACAAATTCAAATCCACGGCTTCTATTAAAATCTATCATATAATTTACCAAAGCACGGCTTAATAAAGCTCCTTCGTTTTTAAGCACACAAAAACGGCTTTGTGAAATTTTTACCCCACGCACAAAATCAAGCCAATTTAAACTCTCGCCTAATTCAAAATGTTCTTTTGGAGTAAAATCAAAGCTAGGTGGATTTAAAACTTTTTTAAGCTCTACATTTTCATCTTCATCCTCACCCACAGGCACACACTCATCAGGGATATTTGGGATGGCATGAGCGATTTCTTCAAGCTCATTTTCTAAAGCATTTACTTTAGCGCTTTGCTCATTAATTTTACTTTTATTTTCGCTTAATTTTGCTTTTAAACTTTCTTTATCTTGAGCCATAGCAAGCTCTTTACTGAATTTATTTTGAAAAGCTTGAAATTCTTCTAAAGCTATTTTTTCTTTTTTTAAACTTGCAAACAGTTCAGCAAGTTTTTTTAAAATATTTTCATCAACTTTTTTATTTTTTAACTTTTTAGCCACTTCATCAAAATTATTTTGTAAATTTTTTAAATCTAGCATTTTCTACTCCTTAAAGTCCGATTTTTTCATAAATTTTTTGCATTTTTTCTTGGGCGATTTTTCTTGCTTTGGTTGCACCAAAATCTAAAATTTCTTTTAAATGTGAAGGCTTTTCTAAAAGCTCATTGTATTTTTCTCTCGCTTCTTTAAAATAAGCATTTACAAGCTCGTTTAAATACATTTTAAAATGTCCATAACCCTCACCACCTTTTTCATAGCGTATTTGCAATTCTTTTTGCCCTGATTCATCTAAAAAAAGCTTTGCGATTTTAAAAACATTGCAGCTTTTAAAATCTTTTGGATCTTCTAAAGCGGTACTATCGGTTACTATGGAAGAAATTTGTTTTTTTAAGGTTTTTTCACTGCTAAAAATATCTATAGTATTTTGATAAGATTTACTCATTTTTGCTCCATCAGTACCCACAACCACAGCTACTTCTTCATTAACTTTAGCCTCTGGAAGGGTAAAAATTTCACCCCATTCATTATTAACTTTTAAAGCAATATCACGTGCGATTTCAACATGTTGGATTTGATCTTTTCCCACAGGAACAATTTGTGTATCAAAAAGTAAAATATCAGCTGCCATTAAAACAGGATAAGAAAAAAGCCCATGTGAAGCACTAAGCCCCTTAGCAACTTTATCCTTGTAACTATGCGCACGCTCTAATAAACCCATAGGAGTAAATTGCGATAAAATCCAATAAAGCTCCATAACTTCCTTAACATCACTTTGCAACCAAAAAACACTTTTTTGAGGATCTATACCAAGGCTTAAAAAAGCCGCAGCAGCTTTTAAGGAATTTTGTTTAAGTTTTTCTCCATCTTGAGAAGAAGTCATGGCATGATAATTAGCAATAAACATAAACATTTGGCTTTTTTCTTGTGCATCTACCATTTGCTTAATCGCACCAAAATAATTACCTATATGCAAATCGCCACTTGGCTGAAGGCCCGTTAATACTCTCATTTTATCACCTTTTTAATCTCGCTTAAAAGCTCATCTATATTTTTATTTTCTATATTTAAAATAAAATTTGCCTTTAGTTCATACTTGCTTAAACGCTCATTATATAATTTTTTTGCTTTAATTTCATCATAAAATAAAGGTCTTTTAGAAATTTCATCTTTGTCTAAACGCTTTTTTAAATATTCAAAACTTGCTTTTAAATAAATACAAAAACCTGCTTTTTCTAAATTTGAAACATTAACAAAACCCCCACCTGTAGCAATACAAGCTTTCTCACAAGAACTAAAAAAATCAGACATTTTTTGCTCTTGTTCTCTAAAAAAATTTTCCCCTTTTTGTTCAAAAATTTCACTGACTTTTTGATTAAATTTTTGTTCTATTAAAAAATCGCTATCTAAAAAAACAAGATCTAAATCCTTAGCTAAAGCTCTTGCTAAAGTGCTTTTTCCAGAACCCATAAATCCTATAAAAACGATATTTTTAACTTTCATCATTTTCTTTACTGCCCTTTTTACGCGAAGCAATCACTAAAGGCACACCTTCAAAATCAAATTCTTTTCTGATTTGATTTTGTAAATAACGCTTATAGCTAAAATGCAAGGCCTTAGGACGATTCATAATAAGTGCAATTTTTGGCGGCGCTAAGTCATATTGTACTGCATAATAAATTTTAACCAATTTCCCATAATCATGCGGCAAAGGATGTACTCTTGTGGCATTTTCTATCAAGGTATTAAGCTTAGAAGTTTGGATTTTTTGAGTGAAATTTTCAAAAATTTGCAAAATTTTATCGAGTAAAACATGCACCCTTTTTCCACTTAAAGCTGATACACTAATCACGGGTGCGTAAGCTAGAAATTTAAAACGATCAAGACGCAATTCTTTTACAGTCTTATCAAAATCCATCTCACTTTTATCCCATTTATTTAAAACAATAATCACACCCAAATAATGCTTAGCCACAAGCCCAGCAATGCGTTCATCAAGCTCGTTAAAGCCCTCATGCGCATCTAAAACCAAAAGTGCTATTTGAGAATGAGATAAAATTTTTTCCGTGCGATTTAGGGCAAAGCGTTCGAGTCCTTGAATTTTACCCCTTTTTCTAATACCTGCAGTATCAACAAATTCTATCACTTTATCTTTATGAACTACACTTTCATTAACAGGATCTATAGTAGTTCCTGCGATAGAACTTACAACACTGCGTTCTTGTTTAACCAAAGCATTTAAAAGACTTGATTTTCCAACATTTACACGCCCTACAATACCCACTCTGATATGATTTTGATCGACTTCTTTAAATTGAAATTCTTTTCCTTCTTCATAATGCTCTAAAAAATCTTCTAAATTTTCTTCTTCATCGGGGATTAAAAACTCTTCATGTAAAAATTTTTCAAGCCATTCATAAAGTTCATCTAAGCCTACATTATGAGTTACTGAAAGATTAAAGATTTCCTTTACGCCAAAATTTGCAAACCCCCAAGCCCTTTCTTCATCTTTTTTATTATCTACTTTATTAATCACCAAGGCTATAGGTTTTCCAAGTTTTTTTAAAGAATAAAAAAACTGTCTATCCTCATCATCAGGCGCTAATTTTCCATCAACTAGATAAAGTATGATATCGCTTTCTTTGGCTACTTTTAAAGTGTTTTTTTTCACATTTTTAAAAAGTTCATCACTTTCATCAAGCCCTCCACTATCAATAAGCATGGCTTTTTTTGAATGAATATGAATTTGCGTTTTATTTGTATCTCTAGTTGTACCTGAAATATCACTTGTAATAGCTATTCTTTGTCTTGCCATTCTATTAAAAAGACTTGATTTTCCAACATTTGGCTTGCCTATAAGTATGATGCTTTGCATTTTTTTCCTAGAAAATTATATTTTTAAAATTATATAAAATTTGGCTTAATATTAAGCAAAAAAAGACTAGAATTAGCCCAGATTTTAGTCAAGGAAAAAAAATGCTAAAAGTAATCAAGCATAATTTAGGAATTTATTTCATGATTTTAGCATGTTTGGATTTTGCACTTATGGGAGCTTGTGCAAAAATTCTTAGTAAGGAAATGAGTTCTATAGAAATTATGTTTTTTAGAAATATCATAGGAATTTTTTTCATAGTCTATCTTTTAAAACGATCTAAGGCACATAAAGAAGGGGGGCATTTTTGGCTCTTGGTATTTCGTGGAGTAGTAGGCACGCTTTCACTATATATGTTTTTCTATAATGTTTCAAATATTACACTAGGCGGAGCTTTTGCTTTTCAAAAAACTGCTCCTATTTTTATTACTTTAATAGCTTTTGTTGTTTTTAAAGAAAATATTGGCATCAAAGGCTGGATAGGAATTTTAATAGCATTTGGTGGAGTGCTTTTAATCGCTCAGCCTTGGGCTCATAATTTAAATCATTCAGGCTTTGATTTAAAAAATTCAGTTATAGGTATCACGAGTGGATTTTTAGCCGCTTTAGCTCTTACAAGTGTAAGAGAACTTAGAAAATCTTACACTACAGAACAAATTGCCTTTTCTTTTATCCTTTTAGGAACCTTAATGCCTTTAATTTCTATGATCAGTGCTGAATTTTTTGAACCACAGCATCTTGATTCTTTACATTTAGATTTCATTCTAGCACCTTTTGTGATGCCAAGTCTTACAGCTTGGCTTATCATTGCCATTATGGGAACTTTAGGCACTATTTATCAAATTCATGTCACTAAAGCTTATGGTATCGCTAAACAAGCAGGAGTAGTTGCTGGAGTTAGTTATCTTGATGTAGTATTTAGTATGATAGTTGGGATAATTTTAGGAGATAATTTACCAAGTACTATGGTTTTTTTAGGTATAATAGGCATTATTTTTGGTGGATTAATTTTAGTTAAGAACAAAGGAAAAAAATGAAAAAAATGATACTCATTGCTGGTCCTTGTGTGATAGAAAGCAAAGATTTGATTTTTAAAGTTGCCGAACAATTAAAAAATTTTAATGAAAACCCAAATATAGAATTTTATTTCAAATCAAGTTTTGATAAGGCCAATCGCACAAGTATTAATTCTTTTCGAGGTCCTGGTCTTGAAGAAGGATTAAAAATTTTACAAAGCGTAAAAGATGAATTTGGCATGAAAATCTTAACCGATATACACGAAAGCAATCAAGCAAACCCTGTAAGTGAAGTAGCTGATGTCTTGCAAATTCCTGCTTTTTTATGTCGTCAAACCGATTTACTTGTAGCCGCAGCAAAAACTAAGGCAAAAGTTAATATCAAAAAAGGACAATTTTTAAACCCAAGCGATATCAAATACAGCGTTAAAAAAGTTCTACAAACCCGTGGCATAGAAGATGAAGGCTATGAAGCTGCTCAAAAAAATGGTGTTTTTGTAGCTGAAAGAGGAGCTAGCTTTGGCTATGGAAATCTAGTAGTAGATATGCGTTCTTTAGTTATCATGCGTGAATTTGCTCCAGTTATTTTTGATGCTACCCATAGCGTACAAATGCCAGGGGCTGCAGGTGGAAGTAGCGGAGGGAAAAGCGAATTTGTAGAACCTTTAGCAAGAGCGGCAGCAGCCGTAGGCATAGATGGCTTTTTCTTTGAAACACATATTAATCCTTGCGAGGCTTTATGTGATGGACCTAATATGCTTAATCTTACACGCCTTAAAAATTGCGTTAATACATTACTAGAAATACAAAATATCATAAAGGAAAACAAATGAATATTATTGAAGGAAAATTAAATTTAGACTCAAATACAAAAATTGCTATCATTAATGCAAGATTTAATCATATCATCACAGATCGCCTTGTAGAAGGAGCAAAAGATGCTTTTTTAAGACACGGGGGCAAAGAGGAAAATCTAAGCCTTATACTTGTTCCTGGTGCTTTTGAGCTTCCGTATGCGTTAAAAAAAGCTATAGAAAGCAAAAATTTTGATGCAATTTGTTGCGTAGGTGCAGTAATTCGTGGCTCAACTCCGCATTTTGACTATGTTTCAGCAGAAACCACCAAAGGCATAGCCAATGTGAGTTTAAATCATAATATCCCTGTAAGCTTTGGTGTTTTAACTACAGATACAATAGAACAAGCCATAGAAAGAGCTGGAAGCAAAGCAGGCAATAAAGGCTTTGAAGCTATGACAACTGTAATCGAGATGTTAAATTTAAGCAAGGAGCTTTAATGGCAACGCGTCATCAAGTTCGCCAAAGCGTCATCTCCTTACTTTATGCTTTTGAATTAAATTCTCAAAACAACGTTTTTGTAGATGAAATTTTAGATGAAAAAAAAATACGCAATGAACAAAAAAATTTTACTTTAAATTTATATCATGGAATTTTAGACAATTTAAACAATATTGATAAAACCTTAAATTCATTTCTAAATGATAATCAAATTACAGCTTTAGGACATGTAGAAAGAGCTATACTAAGACTTGGAGCTTATGAGTTACTTTTTACCGATACTCCTAGCGCCATTGTTATCAATGAGGCTATAGAACTTGCCAAAGAACTTGCTAATGATAATTCTCCAAAATTTATAAATGGAGTTTTAGATGCCTTGATAAAGGCTAAAAAATGAAGCTTTGTGTCGCACTTGATCTTTCTACAAAAGAAGAATGCTTGCAACTTGCTAAAGAATTAAAAAATTTAGACATATGGTTAAAAGTAGGTTTAAGAGCATATTTAAGAGATGGTTTTAAATTCATAGAAGAACTTAAAAAAGTTGATGATTTTAAAATATTTCTTGATCTTAAAATTCATGATATTCCCAACACTATGGCAGATGCTTGCGAAGAAATATCAAAACTTGGTGTTGATATGATCAATATCCACGCAAGTGCTGGAAAAATAGCCATGCAAGAAGTTATGACACGGCTTAGCAAATTTTCAAAAAGACCTTTAGTTTTAGCAGTTTCTGCTCTTACGAGTTTTGATGAAGAAAATTTCTTTAGTATTTATAGACAAAAAATCGAAGAAGCTGTAATTAATTTTTCAAAAATATCCTATGAAAATGGACTTGATGGTATGGTATGCTCTGTTTTTGAAAGTAAAATCATCAAAGAACACACTCAAAGAAATTTCCTAACTCTCACTCCAGGAATTCGTCCATTTGGAGAAAAAAACGATGATCAAAAACGCGTCGCTAATTTAACAATGGCTAGAGAAAATTTAAGCGATTTTATAGTAGTTGGACGCCCTATTTATAAAGATAATAACCCTAGAAAAATTTGCGAAAAAATTCTACAAGAAATTTAATAATCATTATCCTTGTTATGTTTTAATAATAAAAATTTTTAACAAGGAAAAATTATGATTATAACCCCTGAGAATTTATATAAAAAAAGAAGAGATTTTTTAAAACTTGGAGCAGGTGCTTTAATAAGTTCAAGCGTGCTTGCTTCTAAATTATCTGCTTTAAATTTCACAAGCGATACTAATCCAAACAAACTTGAAATCAGCGATGAAGAACTTGCTACAAATTATGTCAATTTTTATGAATTTTCAACAGATAAAAAAAAGGCTGTATCATTGGCACAAAATTTCAATACTCAAAATTGGAAAATCGATATCAGTGGAGAAATAGAAAAACCTTTAACTTTAAGCATGGAAGATATTTTAAAATTCCCACTAGAAGAAAGAATTTATCGTTTTCGCTGTGTTGAAACTTGGTCTATGGTGGTACCTTGGGTAGGCTTTGAATTGCGTCGTTTGATTGAAATGGTAAAACCTACAAGCGAGGCAAAATTTGTTAAATTCACCACTCTTTTAGATAAGAGCCAATTTCCCGATCAAGACGCTTTATTTCCAACTATAGACTATCCTTATGTAGAAGGACTTCGCATGGATGAAGCTATGCATCCTCTTACCTTGCTTGCAGTAGGAATGTATAAAAAAGCCTTAAAGCCTCAAAATGGTGCTCCAATACGCCTTGTTGTTCCTTGGAAATATGGCTTTAAAAGTATTAAATCTATAGTTAAAATAGAATTTACCAAAGAACAGCCTAAATCCACTTGGGAAAGTTACGCTCCAAGTGAATATGGTTTTTATGCTAATGTCAATCCTAATGTTTCTCATCCTAGATGGTCTCAAGCTAACGAGAGGGCTTTAGGAGACTTCTTTACCAAGCCTACTTTAATGTTTAATGGCTATGAAAAAGAAGTGGCAAGCTTATATAAAAACATGGACTTGAAAGTGAATTTTTAATGCAGATAAAATACTTTAAATTTCTTGCTTATTTTGGCTTTATCATAAGTTTAATCTATGGCTTTTATCATATCATAAAAGCCTTTGATTTTGTAAAAGAAGCCTATATTTACACTGGAATATTTGCTTTAATCTTTTTAAATTTAAGTCTTTTATTTTCTTTACTTAAATTTAAAAAAACAAAAAATTATCCTAAAATTTTAGGTATTTTTGCAGCTTTTTGGGCAATTTTACACTTTTTAAATTATTTTATTTTTGATAGAAATGCTCAAATTTTAAGGCTTTTTGATGATATTTCACATCGTTTATTAGAAGCAAGTGGATTTATCGCATTTTTAATCATATTTTTAATGCTTTTAAGTTCTTTTAAAATCTTTAAAAAACTTAGTAAAATCAGAAAACTAGGATATTTATGCTTAGTTTTGGCAAGTTATCATTATTTTTTAACCCCAAAAGTTCCTATGTTTTGGGAATGGAGTGCTTTAATTGTAGCTTTGTTTTATTTTATAGTTCGCTATACAAAAACATTAAAAAAGTTAAAATCCAACAATCTTACTTTTATCAAAACTTGAATTTAATTCTTTTTGTATGCTTTCTATAAAATCTTGCATTTTAAAAACCCCATCTTGTGATACAGCTACTTTCAAAGCTGTATTCTTCACCACCATTAAAATTTGTGCTCCACTTAATTCATAATTTGATAAAATATTTATATCAAAATCTTTTTCAAATAATGCTTTTTTAGGTAGAAATTTTTCCCAAATTTTAAGCCTATCTTTAAAATCAGGTTTTTTAAATTCTATCTTATAATCAAATCTTCTTGAAAATGCACTATCTAAGCTTTCTAAAAAATTTGTCGTAGCGATAATTACACCACTAAAACGCTCAATTTGCTCTAAGAATATATTTTGCATTTGATTATGCATTTTATCACTACCACTACTTCCATCTACACGCGTACTTAAAAACTGATCGGCTTCATTGAGAAGTAAAATAGGACTTTGTTTACAAGTTTGCACAATATTTTTATAAGTATCAAAAATTTTTCTTACATTTTGCTCACTCTCTCCAACCCATTTGCTCAAAATTTTAGAACAGTCAAAACTAAGAACAGATTTTTTCATTGATTTAGCCATAGCTAAAGCTGACATAGTTTTTCCAGTACCAGCAGGACCATAAAAAATAATTTTAGCTTCTATATTTTTATTACTCTTTATACCCCAAGAATGAAGTCTTTCTAGGACTTTTTTATCTTGTTGTTTTAAAATATTTTCTAAAAGCTCTTTTGTATTTTCAGGCATAATAATATCATTGATGTCAGTGCTTGGTTCTATAAGCTCGAAAATATCTTGATCTTTTAAAACACTTTCAATTTTGATTTTTTTACTTTGTTTTGGTTCAAAATTTATAATTCTTTGTAAAATTTCATCAATAATAAAAAAACTTTTAGAAATATCTCCAAAAGCATTTAAATATTCATCATACTCGATTAAGTTTAAAAGAGGAGCATTTTCTTGTAATAGTTTTTTGTTTTTATGCCTTTCTAAATCATTTTCACTGATTAAAGAAAGTAAAGAATTCATTTCTCTAGAAATCGAACTTTCATTACTTAAGGCGTATTCTTCTTTTAAAAGTGCTAGAAAAATAATTTGTTCTTTATGTTCAAGATTGTATTCTTTAAAAATATCAGCCAATACATTATAAAATTTACTTTTTTTTAGTCTTTCTTTGATATGTTTTTCATAAAGTTTAATTTGATTTTTTATTTCACTATTATAAGCACTTTTTTGTATAAAACTTAATCTTTCGTATAATTGAATACGCGCAAATTCATCTTTTAAATATTCTAAATAATCTGCATAAGCCTCTTGTTTCTCAAAATTTAAACGAGGTTTTGCTTCTAAAAATTCTAAAAAATATTCACTTAGACTAAGCTCACTTTGCAATAAGGCAAGAGTTAATGTTTGAGTTTTATTATTTTCCAAACTTTTAAAAAAACTCGAATTTTGATTTACAAAACCTCTTTCGATAAGTTTTTTTAAATCCTCCAAAGCATCAAGATAAAGATACTTATCATTTCCAAAAATTGTCGATAATAAAGTAAAGGCATTGATAGAAGAAATAGAAACGACATAATTTCTACAAAGCTCTCTAAGAATCAAAGCTTCATTTTTAGCACACTTAAGCTCTTTATAAATTTGAGTATCTTCTATATTTTTCAAACTTAAAAAATTTTTTAATTTTTCCATTATTTTTTAAATTCCTTAAGCTCGTCTTCATTAAATTCTACGCAAATATTTTCATCTAAAAAATGACCTTCAAAAGGTAGATAACAAATTTTTAGTTTTCCATTATTAAGCAAAAAATTATTATTAAATTGTAAATTTTGCAGATCTTCAAAACACTCATCACATGTATTTTTAAGCTTCTCATGTAAAAGATTTTGAAATTTTTGATTTTCAGTATTATACAAATCATTTAGTTTTACAAATGCGTGAGCATTAATATCATAAACGAAATTATTTAACTCTAAAATAGCACGACTCATACCATCTTCATAAAAATAATACCATTCTTCAAAACTAATTTTTCCATCTTGTAAAAAAATAGGTTTTTGGCGAATTTGCTCAAAGCTAAATACACCCTTATGAACAGGATGAAATTCTTTAAAATCATCATTAAAACCTATAAAATCAAGACTACGCTTTATACGAATGCCATCTTGCGTTTCGACAAGTTCTAAAGTAGTTGTTCCTAAATTTTCTCCTTGAAAATTTTTATTATCATATGTAAGCATTTTAGAAGAATTGATTTTATATTTTTTACGCTCATCCTGCCAAAAATCATTTGTCTTAACGAGCGGAATCTCTAAATTTCCATTTATATCATCAACAATTAAAAAACTAGAACTTGTTTGATTTTTATCCCTGTCAAAAAGTGGGGTCATAGGTGTATTATCATAAACTATGGCAAAAATTTCTTTATCCTGCAAATGATAAAAATACAATTCACCTTTATAAATTTGCGCTAAAGCTAGATTTACAAAGCAAAATACCAGTAAAAAAAATTTCAAACTCTATCCTTCAATTTTGAATATGCGTTAAGATAATTTTAGTATGTGAAATTTTATCAAAAAAACTTACTTTATTATCGCAAACTTGATAAAAAATTTCATAATTTTTTGCTTTTAAATTTTGTTCAAAACCACAATCAGTTTTTTCTAAATTTTTACCCTGCCATAAAGCATTTGCCTTTAAAATATCACTTAAAATATCATCATAATATACATTTTTAAAAAATTTTTGATTAAACACTTTTTTATCATAACACACTGCATTGATACAAATTTTATCTTTGATTTTGAGTTCAAAAAAAGCTTGCCCTAGTTTATAAACTTCTAAATTTAAAGCATTATTTTCTTTTTTTAAAAAAGCTGCGTCATTGATTTTTATCATAGGAGAAGCAATCAAAACCATCAAGCTTTGACTCGAAAAATTTTGATTTTTCACACTACAAGCACAAAGAAAAAAAATAAAACACAGAGCTAAACAATGCTTCAAATTTGACCTTATTTAAGATTTTTAAAACTGATATTTAACTCTAAATCAAGCTCTTTTACAAGCTTCATTACAGCTTGTAAATCATCAATTTGTTTTGCTACAACACGAATTTCTTCACCACGAATCGAAGAATTAACTTTAAGTTTGCTATCTTTGATAGCTTTATTGATTTTTTTAGCATTTTCACTATCAATAGCATCGTTTGCTTTCAAATTTAAACGAAACATCGCTCCACTTTCACGAGAAAGTTCTTTAATGGCATTAGGATTAATTCCTCTTTTGATAAGTTTAGAAATCACTATATCTTTTAAAACATCAAGTTTTCCTTCGCTAGAAGAACTGAGTTTAAAAATACTCTCTTTTTCATTTAAATCAATCTCACACTTAATTCCTTTTAAGTCATAACGACTATCAAGTTCTTTTTTAGCTTGTTCAAAAGCATTTTTTAACTCTTGTTTATCTAAAGCTGCTGAAATATCAAAACTATGTTCACTTGCCATTTTCTATCCATTCTTTTAAATTATTATAAACTATATCCATTAAGGCATTTAAAGCTTCCTTACTCGCCCATGCAACATGAGGGGTGATAATAAGATTTTCTTTATTTTTAATGCTTAAAAGCGGATGATTTTTCATCATAGGTTCAATTTCTAAAACATCAAGCCCTACACGAATATTTTTTTCATCTATGATTTTAGCTAAATCATTTTCATTGACAATCCCACCTCTTCCTACATTAATCAAAATCACATTATCTTTTAAAAGCTTTAATTCTTCAAAGGTAAGTAAATTTTTAGTTTTTTCATTTAAAGGTGCGTGGATACTTATAATATCGCAAGTTTTTAATAGATCTTTTAATTCCAAATGTATAAAATCTGCGTTTTTATTAGCTCCACTCGTAGAATAATAATAAATTTCAGCTCCAAAAGCCTTTGAAATTTTTGCCACTTCTTTACCTATGGTTCCTAAACCTATAATACCATGTTTTTTACCACTTAAGGTGTTTAAAATTCTACTATAATCTGTAAAAATAGGACTTTCACACCATTTACCCTCTTTGCTCCATTTGTCATAATAAGGTATTTGATTTAAAAAAGCAAACATAAACGCAAAAGTATGTTGCACCACACTCATAGTAGAATACCCAGCAGCATTTTTTACAATAATACCTTTTTCTTTAGCATACTCAATATCGATATTATTAACCCCTGTTGCAGTTTCTAAAATGAGTTTTAAATTTTTACAAGCATCAATCACATCTTTATCAATTACAACCTTGTTTGTCATGGCGACATTAGCATCTTTTAAACGCTCTATGGTTTGCTCTTTATTTGTTGTAGTATAAATTTGCAAAGAACCAAATTTTTCAAAAACACTTAAATCATAATCCCCTAAAGTTGCCGCATCTAAACAAACAATTTTCATTTCTAATCCTTTATAATATGTCCTACAAATTTAGAATAATTATCAAGCACAAGTCCTCCTTTTCTAAATCCTAAGCCACACCCTTCATAAGCAAAGAAAACACCTACTTGATAGTATTCGTTTTCACATGAATTAAACTCTACATATTCTTGATAAATAGCCTTATTATTCCCATAAGGACCTACATTTTCATGTAAAGTTTTTCCATCTTTAATTATACTGATATTTGCGCCTTCTCTACCAAAAACAGGTTTTTTAACATAGTTTTTACCTTCCAAAGGAGTATCTTTTGTTTCTAAAAGTAATGGATGATTTGGATAAAGTTCCCATAGAATTTTTAAAATTCCCTTAGATTGAAATAAAAGCGTATAAGCAGGATTTAAAATAATTGCTCTTTGATTACGCATAATTTGAGTTAAAAGCATGGCAAGTTCACCCTCTTCTATGGCTATATCTTCCCAAGGAATAAGCTTAAACCAATACTCATAATTTTCACCCTCTTTAAAAACACCCTCTTCACTAAATTCCACCTCATCTACAAAGGAAAAATTAGTTTGAAAACCTGCTTCATTGGCTATATGAGAAAGTAATTTTGTAGTGATTTCTTCTTCTTTACTTCCTGCAACACTTGAAAAAAGAATTTTCCATCCTTGATAATGCTCTTCAAACCCTTCAACACTTTCATCAAGGGTAATAAGTCTTTTAAAATTATCCATCAAACTTTCATAAATGCTGTTAAATTGTGCACTTTCATCCATTCCATTTTGTTTTAAAAGCGCCCATTGTAAAATCGCACTTTCAAAAAGAGCAGTAGGGGTATCAGCATTAAATTCTATAAGTTTTATAGGCTTGCCATCAAGTCCACCCGCTAAATCAAAACGCCCATATAAATGCCAATGCACTTCATTTTCCCAACTCATCTTAATCGCATCAATAAGATTAAAAGGAATTCCAAGCTCATCAAAACGATCATTATCAATCACTTCTTGCGCTGCAGCAATAAACATATCATAAAGTTCATTTACTGCTTCATAATAAGCATTAGCTTCGCTTTCTTTAACACAAACTAACTTATTGCTAATATAATCACTTCCATCTTCATCTGTATGCCAAGAAAAACCTATATTTTCTAAATAATCTTTTTGAAGTTTATCTACTTGTAGTAATTGCATTATTTATCCTTAAGAGCCAAAAGAGGAACTAGAACTTGCAGCTTTAGAGCCTCCGCCAAAAAAACCTGATTTTTTAGCACTTGAAGTAGAACTTGTTGTGCCTGCTTTATTAAAACTATTAACACTCCTTTGATAAGCACTTTGATTTGAAAAAGCACCGCGTTGTTGATTAGCAAAATTTTGATTATTGAAAAGTTTTGAACCTATCCAACTTCCCAAAATAGCACCTGCAGCACTTGCGAGTAAAGTTTCTCCTAAACTCAATCCCCCACTACTAATTTGCCCATTATCTTTAGTTAAATTTGAAGTTCCATTGTCAATTTTAGCTGCTTCTTCTTTAATCAAAGCATCCATTTCTTCTTTGGATAAAATTCTTTCTGTACCATTAAGATCTTTTAAAACTACCCTTGTTTCATCACTTGGATATTGATCTTTGATTTTATACTGCCCTGGAGCTGTTTCTTCGATAATTACAAAAGCTCCTTGAGCATTAGCTGCTTGATTTAAAGTATCTGCATTGTCATTATTACTTCCACAACCTGCTAAAGCACCTCCAGCAACAGCTGCTAAACCACCTATCATACCAATTTGAATGATTTTTTTGATTTTTTTCATAGAGTTTATCCTAAAAACAGAAAATTTAAATTTAGAAATTTTAACAAAAAATAATAAATACTTTTTAATTTAATACCAAATGAAGTTCGTAGATATAAAAAAAGCCCTTTCGGGCTTTTGGGTTAGAGTCTTGACTCGTAGCGTCTAAGCATATAAAGTCTTTTAAGCATTTTTTTGCGTGCTGAAATTTTTTGTTTTTTGCGAATTTCAGTCATAGGCTCGAAAAATCTTCTTGCTCTTACTTCAGTTACAACTAGATTTCTATCTACTTGTTTTTTGAATTTACGATACGCTTCATCAAAAGACTCGTTAGGATGCACCTTGATTCCTGGCACAGTCCTCACCACCTTTCTGTGTAAATTTTTGTTGTGAAATATAATTATAAAACACTTCTTATTAATTCTAACTTAGAAAGCATTTAAAAATTGTTTTAGTTTTTATCGGTTATAATCCTTAATTACAAAGTGCTAAAAAATTATAATTAAGGTCTAAAAATGCAAGGACACATTACAAACTATACAAAAAAACGATATTTTGTATATTTAATTGCAAGTATTATCATATTTGCCCTACCTTTCATAAGAATTAATGAGAATCATTTTTTTCTTTTAAGTTTTGATCATTCTAAATTAAACCTATTTTTTATTTCTTTTTCAACACAAGAATTTTATCTCATGCCTTTTATTCTTATATTTCTTTTTTTATTTATTTTTTTTATTACAACTTTAGGTGGAAGAATTTGGTGTGCTTGGAGTTGTCCACAAACGATTTTTAGAGTTATATATAGAGATATCATACAAACTAAATTTCTTAAAATTCGCAAAAATATCAATAACAAACAAAAAGAATATGGGGGGCAATATTTTAAAAAATTTCTTGGAGTAATAATTTTTTATTTTATATCTTTAGTTGCTGTTAGTAATTTACTTTGGTACTTTATTCCTCCTGAAGATTTTTTCAATTATATTCAAAATCCTGGCGAGCATCTACTTTTACTTGGAATTTTATTTTGTGCTAGCTTACTTTTTACTTTGGATATTACCTACTTACAAGAAAAATTTTGTGTTTATGTCTGTCCTTATGCAAGAATACAATCTGTAATGTTCGATCATGATACAATGCAAGTGATCTACGATGAAAAACGCGGGGGCTTGATCTATGATGGACACACCAAACTTCATAAAAAACCGCCTGAGGGAGAATGCATAGGTTGTGAAGCCTGTGTTAGCATCTGTCCAACTCATATTGACATACGCAAAGGAATGCAACTTGAATGTATTAATTGTCTTGAATGTGCCGATGCTTGCTCTAAGGTACAAAGCAAATTTAATCGTCCAAGTTTGATCAATTGGACAAGTGCAAAAGCTATTGAAACGCGTTCTAAGGTTCATTATTTAAGATTTAGAACGATAGCATATTTTATAGTTCTTTTAATTGCTTTATTGGCTTTAATCATCATGGGAAGCAAAAAAGAAAGCATGCTTTTAAATATCAATCGTAGTAGTGAATTATATAATATTTCAAATGTTAAAGGTGAATTAGTCATTTCAAATGCTTATACCTTTTTGTTTCAAAATACAGATTCTAAACCTCATGAATATTATTTTACAGCAAATTTAGAAGGAATAAATGATGGAATTGAAATCATAAGACCAAACAAACCTTTTAAATTAAAAGCAGGAGAACAAGTCAAAAAAATAGTTGTTATCAGGGCTACAAAAAATTTAGCAAATAATGATAAAAAAGATGTAATCTTTCCTTTACATATAAAAGCTTACGCAAAGGATAATGAAAAAATTTCGGTTTTTAGAAAAAGTATATTTGTATACCCTAAAAGCACTCTTATAAAGGATAAAAATGAACTCAAATAGAACACCATCACAAAAAGTTTTAGCCAGACAAGAAAAAATCAAAGCAGTGGCCTTAGAGCTTTTTTTAACAAAAGGATACCAAGAAACAAGTTTGAGTGATATTATTAAATTATCCGGAGGATCTTATTCTAATATTTATGATGGTTTTAAAAGTAAAGAAGGGCTATTCTTTGAAATTTTAGATGACATATGTAAAAAACACTTTCATCTTATTTATTCCAAAACACAAGAAATTGAAAATGGCACTTTAAAAGAAATTTTAACTTCTTTTGGTTTAGCTTTTATAGAAATTTTCAATCAACCAGAAGCTGTAGCTTTTGGTAAAATTATCTATTCTCAAGTTTATGACAAAGATAGACATCTTGCCAATTGGATAGAAAATAATCAACAAAATTTTTCCTATAACATACTTATGGATTTTTTCAAGCAACAAAATAATTCTTATATGAAAAAAAATGCAGAAAAACTTGCTGTTCTTTTTTGTACTATGTTAAAAGAACCTTATCATCATCTTAATGTTTTAATTAATGCTCCTTTGAAAAATAAAAAAGAACAAAAAGAACATGTTGAATTTGTTGTAAACGTTTTTCTAAATGGGATCAATGGCTCCAAAGCTTAAAAATAATTTTATTAACCAAAATTAAGATATAATTAGCCAAAAATTTTTGTAATAAATATTACAATTTTTAATTTAATTTTTCAAGGCAAAACCATGAAATTATTTCAAAAAAATACTATTTTAGCTTTAGGTGTTGTGCTTTTACTCACTGCTTGTAGCAAAGAAGAAGCACCAAAAATACAAATGCCGCCTCAACCTGTAACAACCATGAGTGCTAAATCTGAAGATTTACCACTTAGTTTTACTTACCCTGCTAAACTTGTCAGCGATTATGATGTCATTATAAAACCTCAAGTTAGTGGCGTAATAGTAAATAAACTTTTTAAAGCTGGGGATAAGGTAAAAAAAGGACAAACATTATTTATTATAGAGCAAGATAAATTTAAAGCTAGTGTTGATTCGGCTTACGGACAAGCTTTAATGGCTAGAGCAACTTTTGAAAATGCAAGCAAGGATTTTAATCGTTCTAAAGCTCTTTTTAGTAAAAATGCAATCTCTCAAAAGGAATACGACTCTTCTCTTGCTACATTTAACAATTCAAAAGCTAGTCTAGCAAGTGCTAGAGCACAACTTGCAAATGCAAGAATTGATCTAAATCATACCGAAATAAAAGCTCCTTTTGATGGTACTGTAGGAGATGCTTTAGTTAATATAGGAGATTATGTAAGTGCCTCAACAACTGAACTAGTTAGAGTTACAAATTTAAATCCTATTTACGCAGATTTCTTTATTTCAGATACAGATAAGCTAAATTTAGTCCGCAATACTCAAAGTGGAAAATGGGACTTAGACAGCATTCATGCAAATTTAAATCTTAATGGAGAAACCATTCAAGGCAAACTTTATTTTATTGATTCGGTTATAGATGCTAATAGTGGAACAGTAAAAGCCAAAGCCGTATTTGATAACAACAACTCAACACTTTTACCAGGTGCTTTTGCAACAATTACTTCAGAAGGTTTTATACAAAAAAATGGCTTTAAAGTGCCTCAAATAGCTGTTAAACAAGATCAAAATGATGTTTATGTTCTTCTTGTTAAAAATGGAAAAGTAGAAAAATCTTCTGTACATATAAGCTACCAAAACAATGAATACGCCATTATTGACAAAGGATTGCAAAATGGCGATAAAATCATTTTAGATAACTTTAAAAAAATTCAAGTTGGTAGTGAAGTTAAAGAAATTGGAGCACAATAATGTTTTCTAAATTTTTTATCGAAAGACCTGTTTTTGCTTCAGTTGTTGCAATTATCATTTCTTTAGCTGGAGTCATAAGTCTTACAAATTTACCTATAGAACAATATCCTTCTTTAACTCCTCCTACAGTTAAAGTAAGTGCAACTTACACAGGAGCTGATGCACAAACCATTGCTTCAACAGTTGCAAGTCCTATCGAAGATGCAATCAATGGCGCGGATAATATGATTTACATGGATTCAACTTCAAGTTCTTCAGGAACTATGAGTTTGACTGTCTATTTTGATATCGGTACAGATCCTGATCAAGCCACCATAGATGTTAATAATAGAATTTCAGCCGCAACTGCAAAAATGCCAGATGCAGTTAAAAAACTTGGAGTAACAGTTAGAAAAACTTCCTCAACAACACTTGCTGCAATTTCTATGTATTCAAGTGATGGTTCAATGAGTGCAGTAGATGTATATAACTATATCACTTTAAATGTGTTAGATGAGTTAAAAAGGGTTCCAGGAGTTGGAGATGCAAATGCTATAGGAAATCGTAATTATTCTTTAAGAATTTGGCTCAAGCCTGATTTATTAAATAAATTTGGAATCACAGCTACTGATGTAATTTCTGCGGTTAATGACCAAAATGCCCAATACGCAACTGGTAAAATTGGCGAAGAACCTGTAACTCAAAAATCCCCTTATGTTTATTCAATCACTATGCAAGGAAGATTGCAAAATCCTAGTGAATTTGAAAACATTATTTTAAGAACAAATGATGATGGATCATTTTTAAGACTTAAAGATGTAGCTGATGTGGAAATAGGATCACAACAATACAGCTCACAAGGACGATTAAATGGCAATGATGCAGTTCCGATTATGATCAATCTTCAATCAGGGGCAAACGCATTGCATACAGCAGAACTTGTTCAAGCTAAAATGCAAGAACTTTCAAAAAATTTCCCAAAAGGTTTAACATATAAAATTCCTTACGATACAACAAAATTTGTAATAGAATCAATCAAAGAAGTTGTTAAAACTTTTGTTGAAGCTTTAATTTTAGTTATTATTGTTATGTATATGTTCTTAAAAAATTTCCGTGCAACCCTTATTCCTATGATAGCTGTACCTGTTTCATTGTTAGGAACTTTTGCTGGACTTTATGTTTTAGGTTTTAGTATTAACCTACTTACGCTTTTTGCTTTGGTTTTAGCCATAGGGATCGTTGTAGATGATGCGATCATAGTTGTAGAAAATATCGATAGGATTTTACATGAAAATGAACAAATAAGCGTAAAAGATGCTGCCATTCAAGCGATGCAAGAAGTTAGCTCTCCGGTTATTTCAATTGTTCTTGTGCTTTGTGCTGTTTTTGTACCAGTTTCTTTTATATCAGGTTTTGTTGGAGAAATTCAAAGACAATTTGCTCTTACCTTAGCTATATCTGTAACTATATCAGGTTTTGTTGCTCTTACCTTAACACCTTCTTTATGCGCACTCTTTTTGCGACGTAATGAAGGAGAACCATTTAAATTTGTAAAGAAATTTAATGATTTTTTTGATTGGAGCACCTCTGTATTTAGCGCAGGAGTAGCATATATTCTAAAAAGAACCATTCGTTTTGTTTTAATTTTTTGTATTATGCTTGGAGCGATTTTTTATCTTAATAAAGCTGTGCCAAATTCTTTAGTTCCCGAAGAAGATCAAGGTTTGATGATTAGTATTATCAACCTTCCTTCAGCTTCAGCACTCCATAGAACAATTTCAGAAGTTGATCACATAAGCCAAGAAGTTTTAAAAACTAATGGAGTTAAAGATGCAATGGCTATGATAGGATTTGATCTTTTTACAAGTTCACTCAAAGAAAATGCCGCTGCAATGTTTATAGGTTTGCAAGACTGGAAAGATAGAAATGTAAGTGCTGATCAAATTATAGCCGAACTTAATAAAAAATTTGCTTTTGATCGCAATGCTTCAAGTGTATTTATAGGCTTACCTCCTATACCTGGATTGAGTATCACAGGCGGTTTTGAAATGTATGTTCAAAACAAAAGCGGAAAAAGCTATGATGAAATACAAAAAGATGTAAATAAACTTGTTGCTGCGGCCAACCAAAGAAAAGAACTATCAAGAGTAAGAACAACACTTGATACAACTTTCCCTCAATACAAGCTTATAATTGATAGAGATAAATTAAAACACTACAATCTTAACATGCAAGATGTTTTTAACACGATGAATGCAACTATAGGCACTTATTATGTTAATGATTTTTCTATGCTAGGTAAAAACTTCCAAGTAAATATCCGCGCAAAAGGTGATTTTAGAAATACACAAGATGCATTAAAAAATATTTTTGTAAGATCAAATGATGGAAAAATGATACCACTTGATTCTTTCTTAACTTTACAAAGAAGTTCAGGGCCTGATGATGTAAAACGATTCAACCTTTTCCCAGCGGCACAAGTTCAAGGTCAACCCGCACCAGGTTATACTTCAGGTCAAGCTATAGAAGCAATTGCTCAAGTAGCAAAAGAAACTTTAGGGGATGATTATTCCATAGCTTGGAGTGGATCAGCTTATCAAGAAGTTTCTAGTAAAGGAACAGCAAGTTATGCTTTTGCTTTAGGTATGATATTTGTCTTCTTAATTCTAGCTGCCCAATATGAAAGATGGCTTATACCTTTAGCAGTTGTAACAGCTGTACCTTTTGCGGTATTTGGATCATTTTTATTGGTATATTTAAGAGGATTTAGCAATGACATATATTTTCAAACAGGACTTTTGCTCTTGATTGGACTTTCAGCTAAAAATGCTATCTTAATCGTAGAATTTGCAATGGAAGAGCGCTTTAAAAAAGGCAAAGGAGTTTTTGAAGCAGCTGTTGCAGCAGCAAAACTTCGTTTTCGTCCTATCATAATGACTTCTTTGGCATTTACTTTTGGGGTCTTGCCAATGATTTTCGCAACAGGAGCAGGAAGTGCTTCAAGACACTCTTTAGGAACAGGGCTTATTGGTGGAATGATCGCAGCATCAACTTTAGCGATATTCTTTGTGCCTTTATTTTTCTATCTTTTAGAAAATTTTAATGAATGGCTAGATAAAAAAAGAGGTAAGGTTCATGAATAAAATAATTTCAATTAGTGCTATAGCAAGTTTTACTCTTTTGATTTCAGCTTGCTCTTTAAGTCCAAATTTAAATATTCCCGAAGCAAACTATAGCATTGATAATAAGCTTGGAGCCTTATCTTGGGAAAAAGAAAACAATAGCTCTATCACAAAAAATTGGTGGAAAGACTTTGATGATGAAAATTTAAATAAAGTGGTTGATTTAGCACTTAAAAATAATAATGATTTAAAACTTGCCTTCATACACATGGAACAAGCTGCTGCTCAATTAGGCATAGATTTTAGCAGTTTATTGCCAAAATTTGATGGTAGCGCAAGCGGTAGTCGTGCAAAAACAGCTATAAATGCTCCAAGCAATCGAACCGGGGAAGTAAGTTACGGTAATGATTTTAAAATGGGGCTTAATTTAAGCTATGAAATCGATCTTTGGGGAAAATATCGCGATACATATCGCGCCTCAAAATCAAGCTTTAAAGCAAGTGAGTATGATTATGAAGCTGCAAGACTTTCTGTTATTTCAAATACAGTTCAAACTTATTTTAATCTTGTAAATGCTTATGAAAATGAAAATGCTCTTAAAGAAGCCTATGAATCTGCAAAAGAAATTTATAGGATCAATGATGAAAAATTTCAAGTTGGCGCTGTAGGTGAATATGAACTTGCTCAAGCAAGAGCCAACTTAGAAAGTATGGCTTTGCAATATAATGAAGCAAAATTAAATAAAGAAAATTACCTTAAAGCTTTAAAAATTTTAACTTCAAATGATTTAAATGACATACTTTACAAAAATCAAAGCTATCAAGTTTTTAATCTTAAAGAATTTGACATTCCAACTGGAATTTCAAGCACCATCTTGCTTCAACGTCCAGATATTGGCTCTTCTTTAGAAAAATTAACTCAGCAAAATTATCTTGTTGGAGTAGCTCGCACGGCTTTCTTACCTAGCCTTTCTTTAACAGGATTATTGGGATTTGAAAGTGGGGATTTAGATACCTTGGTTAAAGGAGGTTCTAAGACTTGGAATATAGGTGGAAACTTTACTCTGCCTATTTTTCATTGGGGTGAAATTTACCAAAATGTAAATTTAGCTAAGCTTAATAAAGATGAAGCTTTTGTAAATTATCAAAATACTTTGATTACTGCTTTTGGAGAAATTCGCTATGCTTTAGTAGCTAGAAAAACTATACGCTTACAATACGATAATGCACAAGCAAGCGAACAATCTTATAAAAGAATCTATGAAATTGCTAAAGAACGCTATGATATAGGAGAAATGTCTTTGCAAGATTATTTAGAGGCGCGTCAAAATTGGCTTAATGCTGCGGTTGCTTTTAATAATACTAAATATTCTTATGCCAATTCCATAGTAGATGTAATCAAAGCATTTGGTGGAGGATTTGAGCAAAGTGAAGATACGAGTAAAAATATAAAAGAGGAATCAAAAAATTTAGATATGTCTTTTAGAGAATAGTTTGTTCTATTCTCTAAATAAATTAAAAATCTTTGTCTAAATCTGCATCTGTAATTTCATAAGCCTTGTAAATAGCAGGCAATAATTTTCTTATAGCATAATCAAAATGATAAAATTGCTTATATACCTCTTCTGGATTTAAATTTTTAGCATTCTTAAAATCAAATACTTCAGTATTATTGATTTTGGCAATATTTTCATCAAAATAAGAGTAAAACTCTGCTCTTTGTTTAAACAAAGCATTTAAATTTTGAACAATTTTGGCTTTATCCATTTTTATATCCTTTTTAAATAATTTAAAAACTTAATCCCATTTTTTATTTAAGAAATAAAAAATTTACTCCTATTTTAGCTAAAAATTGATAAAGTTATGTCTTAAATATTTTAATATATAGGCCACTTATGAATTTATTTCAAAATTTAGCTTTAAAATACTCTCATACTATGATGGAAAAATCTCTTCAAAAAGGTTTCAATGTCGAACTTTTAAAACAACCCAAAGAAAAAACTCCAAAACAAGATAAAAGCTACATGCTTTATGCTCATGTACCTTTTTGCCACACTTTTTGTCCTTATTGTAGCTTTCATAAATATTATTATGATGAAAATTTAGCCAAAGTATATTTTCAAAATCTTAGAGAAGAAATTAAAATCATGAAAGATAAAGGTTTTGATTTTACCTCCATGTATGTAGGTGGTGGTACAACACTGATTAATGAAGAGGAATTATTAAAAACCTTAGAACTTTGTAAAAAATTATTTAATATAAAAGAAATTTCATGCGAAAGCGATCCAAATCATATTGATCCAAATAAACTTTCTATGTTTAAAGGTATAATCGATCGTTTAAGTTGTGGGATTCAAAGTTTTGATGATGAAACTTTAAAAAAAGTGGCAAGATACAATAAATTTGGTTCATCTAAAGAACTTCAAGAAAAAATTTCAAAAGCTTTAGGAATTTTGCCTATTTTTAGCATAGATCTTATTTTCAATCTTCCAGGACAAAGTGAAAAACAACTTTTAAATGACTTAGAAATTGCTAAAAATTTAGCCCCACAACAAATCACAACCTATCCTTTAATGAAATCAAATCTTACTAAAGACAATATCGCTAAAAGTCTAGGTGTAAGCATTAAAGATAATGAATTTGCTTATTATCAAATCATACGCGAATTTTTTAAAGACTATACCCAAAACAATGGTTGGAGTTTTTCTTTAGAAAAAAACAAGCTTAATGACGAATATGTCAGTTCTCATCATGAATATCTAGGAGTGGGCAGCGGGGCTTTTAGCTTTTTAAATGGGGAGCTTTTAATCAATGCATTTAATCTAAATGATTATGCTAAATTTATACAAGAAAAACAAAATGCTAATATAGCCAAAGCTTGTTTTGATAAAAAAGAAATTATCAAATATGTCTTTTTAACTGAAATTTTTTCAGGAAAAATAGAAATTGATCAATTTAATAAAACCCTAAATTGCAACCTCGAAAAAGAACTTTTCATAGAACTTTTAGGGCTTAAAACAAGTGGTGCCATCATAAAAGATCAAAATGCTTTAATCGCAACTGAATTTGGTCAATATCTTTTTGTGGTTTTAATGAAAGATTTTTACACAGGAATGGATCTTGTGCGTGCAGTATTTAGAGATGATAAGCGTCTTAAAAATAAAGATTATATCGATATCATGAAAGAAAATATTGATCCGCTTAACTCCGCTAGTATGGAATTTAAAGCGGAGACAAACTAAAAGGGACGAACAACCATCATTAAAGCGATAATAATAAACATTATAGTCGGAAATTCATTATAAATTCTAAAGTATTTCCCACTTTTAGCAGAAGTATCATTTGCTAAAGCTTTTAAACAATAATAATTATGTATATGAAAAATAATCAAAAGTGTAACACAGGTAAGTTTAACATGCATAAAACCCGCACCTACCATTAAAACTTCCTTATGAGCATGTAACATTAAACTTCCTGTGATTAAAGTCACAATCATTGCAGGAGTTTGTATATAAAAATAAAGTTTTCTTTCTTGAATTTTTACAATCTCGACAAAACCTTTATTGTCTTTATGTTCAGCATGATACACAAAAAGACGAGGTAAATAAAAAAGTCCAGCCATCCAAGAAACAAATGCCAAATAATGCACCCATTTAATCCAAAAATAATAATCATTAATCCATTCTGTCATCTTTTTTCCTTTTTTTAAATATTTCTTGTATTAAAATCAAAGCCACACTTATATTTATCATGACATCTGCAACATTAAAAATAGCAAAATTAAACCATTTATGCCAAAAAAACATATCCACTACACCTCCATGTATAAAACGATCCAATAAATTTGAAACGCCAGCACCAAGCATCATTCCAAAAGCTATACTATGAGTTTTTAAAAGTGTTTTTTGCCAAAAAAGATAAATAAAAAGCACGACAATTAAAGCAAGATGTAAATATTTTAAATTATGTTCTAAAAAACTCAACATTGAAAAAGCTACGCCTGTATTTAGAGCATAAGTTAAATCTAAGTATTCACTCTGCCATCTAAGTCCTGCTAAAGTTAAGGATTTTACCCATTGATCAAGGACAAAAACCAAAACAAAGGCACCCCAAAAATAAAAAATAAATTTAAAAGTTTTAGCCATTTAAAGCTTTCTTAAAAAACTCCACAACATTTTTCATTTCTTTTTCTAAGAGCTTAATATCTTTGGCTTCTAGTAAAAGTCTTATCAAATTTTCTGTTCCAGAATAGCGAAATAAGGTATTGATATTTTTATTTTCTAAATCTTTTTTTAATTCTTTTAAACCTTTGATTTTATCTAAATCTTTTTTTTCTGCAATTTTAAGATTGGTTAAAAGCTGAGGATAAGGTTTGACTTGACCCAAAATAGAGCTTGCAGATTTTTTCTTAGAAAGCATTAAAGCACTAAATTGCAAAGCAGCTATCAAACCATCTCCAGTTTTTGCATAATCACTAAAAATAATATGCCCACTTTGCTCTCCGCCAAAATTTCCACCATTGGCTTTTAATTTTTCAAGCACATATTTATCGCCCACATTACAAGTATCAAGTTCTATACCATGTTTATTTAAAAACTCTTTTAAAGCACCATTACTCATTATAGTGGCTACAACACTTGATTGTAATTTACCTTGTTCTTTAAGATAAAGTGCTAAAACCCCTAATAAACTATCTCCATTAGCCACTTCGCCTTTTTCATCTACAACCACCAAACGATCTGCATCACCATCAAAAGCAAAGCCCACATCTGCACGCAAACGCTTTACCTCAGCAACTAAATTTGCAGGATGTAAAGCTCCACAATTTTCATTGATATTAAGTCCATTAGGTTTATCGCTCATTACTATAACTTCAGCACCTAATTCCTTAAAAACAGTAGGTGCTACCTTATAAGCTGCCCCATGAGCCACATCTAAAACCACACGCAAAGACTTTAAAGTAAGATCTTTTGGAAAAGAATTTTTAATAGAAACAATATACCTTCCTATAACATCATCAATTCTTTTTGCTTGACCAATTTTTTCCATATCCACCTTAGAGGCTTGTATAAGCTTATCATCAAAATAAATTTCTTCTATTTTTTTCTCTATATCTTCACTGAGTTTATTTCCATGAGCATCAAAAAATTTAATACCATTATCATAATAAGGATTGTGAGAAGCTGAAATCATAATCCCTGCGTCACAACGCATATCTTCAGTTAAGAATGCAATCGCAGGAGTTGGCATAGGACCAATTTGTATAACATTATATCCTATAGAAGTAAGCCCTGAAACAATAGCATTTTCTATCATATAACCACTTCTTCTTGTATCTTTTCCTACTAAGATATTATTAGTAATACTTTTATCTTTAAAATAAATACCTGCAGCCATTGCTAAACGCATAGCCAAAAAACTATCTAAAAATTCACCCGCTTTTCCACGAACTCCATCAGTTCCAAAAAGTTTCATTGCAAACCTTTCTAGCAAAAATTTAAAGACAATTATAACAAAGCCAAGATAAAGAAATTTAAACAAGCTCTAAAAATAGAGCTTGCTTGGAACCTTATAGTTCAGGTTTAGGAGTTTTTTCAGTAGAAATAGGAAGTTGTGGATAAACAATTGCTGGTTTTGTTCCTGTTAAAGATTTTAAGAAAGTTTCAATACTTTTTGCTTCTTTATCAGAAATTTTAATGCCAAGTTGCACGCTACCCATTTCCTTAATAGCATCTTTTAAATTCCAAATCGCACCATTGTGGAAATATGGGGCAGTTTCAGCAACATTTCTTAAAGTTGGAGTTTTTACCATACCATTTGCATCACCTTTAAAATCGCCTAAATTTGCAAATTTATATTTACCAGCAACTTCAAACGCTTGCATATTGCCACCTAAATTCACACCGTTATGACAAGCTACACAACCTTTATCTATAAAAAGTTTTAAACCTTGTTGCTCTTCTTTTGTTAAAGCTTTTTCATCGCCTTCTAAAAATTTATCAAAACGAGATGGAGTGATCAAAGTTCTTTCAAAATTTGCAATTGCATCAGCAATATTGTCAAAATTTACACCGCTTTTACCATAGATTTTTTTAAACTCACTCACATATTCAGGCAAAGATGAAATTTTTTCTACTGCAAGTTTAGCAGGAGTTGCCATTTCAGGATCAGCTTGGATTGGACCTTTAGCTTGATCGGCTAATGTTCCTGCACGACCATCCCAAAATTGAGTATTATTTAAAACTGCATTATAAACTGTTGGTGAATTTAAATGATGAGGATTTGCTGTCCATTTATGACCTATTGCAGTACTGATTCCATCTGTTCCACCAAGTCCTACATTATGACAGGTATTACAAGAAATAATACCACTTTTTGAAAGACGTGGTTCAAAATAAAGCTTTTTGCCAAGCTCTGCTTTTTCAAGAGTAAATTCACTAGCCTTTACTCCATTTTGCTTTAAAATTTCATCAACGCCTTTTTGATCTTTTGGTAAGGCAACAAGACCTGAATTTTTAGCTTCATCTATAAGACTTGCAGCATTTAAGCTTGAAAAAGCAACTAAGGATGCGATTAGCAATGATTTTACTTTCATTTACAAACTCCTATTAAAGATAAATTAAAATAAAATAATAATCATTTAGAGCTTAAATAAAGATAAATATTATTAAAAAATATTTACAATTAATTAATACTATTTTTATCCTATAAAAATTATTTTTGTTTATTTATTTTCATAAGATATAATTTTTAGTTATAAATCTTAAAATTTTAAGATGATTTGAAAAGGATATTATGGAAAATTTAATAATTTACGCTTTTATATATCTTTTAGGTTCAATCCCTTTTGGGCTAATCCTAGCTAAATTTTTTGCTAAAACTGATATCAAAAAAGAAGGTTCAAAAAGTATAGGGGCAACCAATGTTTTAAGAGTAGTAAAAGAAAAAAATCCTAAACTAGCAAAAAAACTTGCCATTGCTACAATAATTTTAGATTTTGCAAAAGCAGCTATTCCTTTACTAATCTTGAAATTTCTTCATTATGATCAAGCTTTGCTTTGGAGCGTCGCAGTTTTGGCTATTTTTGGACACTGTTTTTCAATTTACTTGTTATTTGAAGGAGGAAAAGGCATAGCAACAGGAGCAGGCGCTATGATAGTTTTACTTCCATTGGAAGTGCTTACAGCATTTATTGTGTGGGTAGTTATTGGAAAAATTTTTAAAATATCTTCGCTAGCTTCTTTAGCAGCGTTACTTGCTTTTGTTATAAGTTCTTTTATATTTAATTATGACTTAGAAATTCATACACATGCACCCGTTTTCATTATCGCTTTTATTATAGTATATAAACATCTACCTAATATTAAAAGATTGATTTTTAAAGAAGAATGCAAAGTCATATAAAAATAAAATTTCACTTTAAGTGTATCATTGGTATATTAGATTTCGAAAGAAGGAAAAAACAAAAAATTATTATCAAGCTTAAAGCTAAAGCAAATGAATTTTTAAATTATGCAGAGGTAATTGCCAAAATTAAAACATGGTATAAAAAAGAAGAATTTTACACCCTTGAAGAGTCTTTAGACTTTGTAAGCTTAAATTTAAAAAAAGATTTTCCTAATTTAACCAATCTTAACATAAAAATTTTCAAACCCCATATAATAAAAAATGCTACAGTTGGGGTTAAATTGAAAAAAAAATATTAATTTTTTTTTAAAGATATCTAAACATTTACTTAAGCTATGATATAATTCTTTAAATTTTTCTTAATAAGGATAGAACAAATGAGAATTTTAGTTATAGAAGATGAGATTAGCCTAAATAAAACAATTATAGACAATCTTAATGAATTTGGTTATCAAACCGATTCTTCTGAAAATTTTAAAGATGGAGAATACTTTATCGGCATTAGACATTATGATTTAGTTTTAGCAAACTGGACTTTACCTGATGGAGATGGGGCAGAACTTGTTAATACTATTAAACATAAATCTCCAAGAACTTCAGTTATGATTATGTCTTCAAAAACAGACAAAGAAACAGAAATCAAAGCTTTGAAAGCTGGAGCTGATGATTTTGTTAAAAAACCTTTAGATTTTGATATTCTACTCGCAAGAATTGAAGCAAGACTAAGACTTGGCGGAACCAATGTGATTAAAATTGAAGACTTAGTTATTGATCCAGATGAGGAAAAAATTACTTATAAAGGTCAAGATATAGAACTTAAAGGAAAACCTTTTGAAGTTTTAACGCACTTAGCAAGACATTCGGATCAAATTGTATCCAAAGAACAACTTTTAGATGCCATCTGGGAAGAACCTGAGCTAGTAACTCCAAATGTTATCGAAGTAGCTATCAATCAAATTCGTCAAAAAATGGATAAACCATTAAATATATCTACCATAGAAACAGTTCGTCGTAGAGGATACCGTTTCTGCTTCCCTAAAAAATCTTAACAATTTTGCACCTTCGGTGCAAAAAATTTATCTTTATTTCTATTTTTATATTTTATTTAAGTTTGGTTATTGTATAAACTAAAATTATTTTTTAAATTTTTGAAAGGTTATGATGTCTCTTTTAATTACAAAAGACTGCGTATGTTGTGATGCTTGCAGAGAAGAATGTCCTGATGAAGCTATTTATGAAAATAGTCCAATTTATGTAATAGACCCTGATCTTTGTTCAGAGTGCGTTAATGATTTTTCAGAGCCTGCCTGTATTGTTGCTTGCCCATATGAATGTATCATTCCTGATCCTGATAATGTAGAAACTATAGAAGAATTAAAACTCAAACATAGAGATAGAGAATTTTAATGGCAAAAAAAACAGCCGTTGTTGATCTTGGCTCAAACTCCATTAGAATGGTGATTTTTGAAAAAACTTCTAGATATGGCTTTTATACAACTTGCGAATACAAACGCAAAGTAAGACTTGGAGAAAATGCTTATAATAATGGCAAAATTCTCCAAGAAGAAGCCATGCAAAGAGCCGAAGATGCCTTAGCTTTTTTCAAACAATGCGCTTTAAAGCATAAGTGCAAAAAAATATTTATAGTAGGCACATCAGCCTTAAGAGATGCCCCAAATTCAAAAAATTTCATTAAAAGAATCAAAGATAATCTGTCTTTAAATATACGCTGTATAGATGGAAAAAGCGAAAGTTACTTAGGTGGTCTTGCGGCTTTAAATTTATTAAGTCCTTTTAAGGATGGAACCACTTTAGACATAGGTGGTGGTTCTAGTGAATTGTGTTTAATAAAAAATAATAGAATTATTTCTTGCATATCTCTTGATATTGGCACTGTTAGGCTAAAAGAATTGTTCTATGATACTGGAAAAATGGATTCTTTAGAAGAATTTATAAAACCAATTTTAGAACAAATTCCTAAAGAATTTTGCAATCAAAACCTTATTGCAATAGGTGGAAGCTTAAGAGCAATATCTAATTCCATCATGCAAAAAAATTCCTATCCACTGAAAAATTTACATGATTTTCGCTATATGCTAGATGAAGAAAAAGGACATATTTTAAAAATTTTTAATTCAAACTTAGACTCTTTAATCAATTTTGGCATAAAAAAGGATCGTTTTGATACCATTAAAGAGGGTATATTTATTTTTTTAAAGATTGCGGAAAAAATAAAAGCCAAACAAGTTATCACGAGTGGGGTTGGAATCAGAGAAGGAGTTTATTTGCAAGATTTACTTCGTCCTAAAATCACTTTTCCACCAAATTTCAATCCTAGTTTAAAATGTTTACAAGATAAATTTTTACAATCAAAACAAAAAAATAAAACTCCACATTTTGCTCTGCAAATTTTTACAACCCTTAAAAATCTTCATAAACTTAATGATAACTATAAGCATACTTTACTAAATGCTGCCAAATTATGCCATATTGGAGAATATTTAAATTTCTATTTTGCTAATGAACACTCTGCTCATTTTGTACTAGGTGGATTAAATTATGGATTTTCACATAAAGAAAAAGCTTTAATTGCTAGCATTATTAAGCTTAATGGAAAAAAAGTTAATCCTTATAATCTTGAACCCTATAAGCAACTTTTACCCAATATTTATACCATTTCATGGCTTAATTTTATTTTGTGCCTAGCTAAAACTTTAAGCACAAATGAAGATAAGATTGATTTTGCTTTTGCAAACAATACTCTTTATATATATCAAGAAAACAAAATTCTTAATTTACCTAAAGATGAGCTCAAAAAAATTGCAAAACCAGCTACCATAGCATTAGCAATCAATCAAAAAATTTAAGATTTTTTACCTTTTTGACGCTGCTCTATAAGATTTTGAATTCTTTTTTTATTCTCTTCAAAAAAAGAATCAAAATTTTTCTCTGTTTTTTCTGTATGTTTTATTGTTTGTTCCTCTGGAATTTCAACACTTTCTAAAAGCACATTGGAATTACCTATTATCATTGTATAACGTTTATTAGCGTGATCAAAAACAACAAGTTGATTATTTTTATCTAAAAATCTTTGGAAAATCATAGTAAAATCTCTAGAAACATTGTTATTTTTATAAACCATAGTCTTTTTAAACCACCAAAGCACTATTAACAAAATAACTAAAATCAGCATTACTAAGATATAATTTGTATAATCATACCCTTCTAAACTTGTACTTTTTGGTTTAGGCATTAATTCTTGAGAATTATTCGCAGTTGTTGTAGGTACAGATTCGATATTTGCTTTCCCTTGCTCTATAGCTCGTATCCTTACTCCAAATTTATCATTGATAGAGCTAAGTTCTAAATTAGTATTTTGTTTGTTTTGTAGCATAATATAGGTATTATTATTTTTAGAACTAATACTAATTTTATCTACAAGTTGAGAGTTAAGTTCTTTTAATTCATCTTTAGAATACGTTAAATCACTAAAAGTTAAAAGAGTTAAATTTTTTTCTTTTTTTTGAGAAATCTTGCCATTATAAGCATTATCAAAAGAAAGCATTAAATCTACTCGGTCATTTCTATCGTAGATATTATAACTAATCAACTCAACACTATATAAAGGTAAAATTAAAAAAAATAATACTAGCAATCTCATTTAAATTTCTTTTTTAAAGTATTGAAGCACAGTCTTAGAATCCAAAATTTCATTAATTCTTATAGCGAGATTTTTTTCATAAACCATAACCTCGCCTTTGCCAAAAATTCTTTTATTGATATAAAGCTCAACGCTTTCTCCAGCAGGCTTTTCAAGATCAATAACCGAGCCTACTTCAAGTTTTAAAAGCTCCGCTACACTCATATTTGTAGTTCCAAGCTCGCTTACAAAATCTACTGTAATATCTAAGATATCTTCATAAGATTGTAAAAGCCCATGATGAATGTTAAACTCTATATCATCGCTCATTATTTGCAATATCCTATTCTAAAATAACAATTTTCAAATTTATAAGTTAAAGTTTCATCTAGAACTATTTCAGAAAAATCAACTTTTCCTAAATATTCCGGAATTCCGAGTTTATACTCGTCATCACCCTTGGCATCATTTAACAAATTTTTAGCATAACCTATAATCTGATTGGCACATTCTTTAGTTAAATCGCACCAGTCATCTTCTTTAAATTTTTCATCATTAATTAAAATTTCTGCAATTTTTTTTAAAAATTCTTTTGGAAAAAATAAATAAAAATTACATTCTCCTTCGCTTTTGCCCATGATAGGAATACTCGCTCCATAAAGTTCACCGCTTATATCTTGAGCCGCTTCAATGCGAAGTCTTAAGATATGCTCGCAAAAATGAGTGATGGAATACTCAAGAATCTTTAACATAGCTACCACCTTTATAAAAAACTTAATTTAAAATTATAGTAAATATAAAATAAAAATATGTTTTAAAATTTTATTTTTTGAAAATTTCTTCAATATCTTTCATTATTATATCCAAATTTCCTTGTTTAAAACACTTTACTATACTAGTTCCTACAATCACTCCGTCAGCAACTTTTCTCATTCTTTTTACATCTTGATTATTTTGAATACCAAAACCTACAAAAATAGGCAAATTTGTAAAAGATCTGATTTCTTTTACTTTATCTTGTAAGATTGCTTCTTCGACACTTTTCGTACCTGTAATACCTATGCTTGCTAATAAATAAATAAAGCCTTTAGCATGTTTTACTAATTTTTTAACCCTTTCTTTAGGGGTTGTAACGCTTACAAGTGTAATTAAAGCTATATTATATCTTTCACACTCTTTAATTAAATCATCACTTTCTTCAAAACTTAATTCAGGTACAATCAAAGCACAAATCCCTAAAGATTTTGCTTTTTTCACAAATTTTTCCAAGCCATAAGAAAAAATTAAATTATAATAAACCATAAAAACCAAAGCTTTTTTAGTTTTGATCCTAGCTAAAAGCTCAAAAACATTGTAAATATCTACACCTTGATCAAGAACTATTTTTGCCGCATCTGCAATAATCTCACCATCGGCAATAGGATCACTATAAGCAACACCAAGTTCTAAAATATCAATAGGGCTTTGATCTAATCTTTGTAAAAAAGCTTCACTTGTTTGAAGATTTGGATAACCTAAAACCGTATAAGCCACATTTGCATTTTCTTTATAAAATTTTCTAAAATCAACCATAAATCACCCCTTTTTTATAATCTCTAATCATTTGCATATCTTTATCTCCCCTGCCTGAAAGATTTACTACTATCACGCTTTTCTTTTTTAAAGTTGGACAAAGTTTTTCTAAAAACGCTAAAGCATGCGAACTTTCAATCGCTGCAATAATACCTTCTTCTTTGCAAAGTAATTTTAAAGCTTGCATACATTCTTCATCACTTATAGCATGATATTGCGCTCTTTTACTTTCAAATAAAAAAGCATGCAAAGGGCCAATTCCTGGATAATCAAGCCCTGCAGAAACACTATGTACAGGCAAGATATTGCCTAAATCATCTTGTAAAACCTTGGTTTTCATACCGTGAATAATGCCTGTTTTTCCCTTATTTAAAGTCGCTGCATGATAAGGCGTATCAATGCCAAGCCCCCCTGCTTCAATACCTATAAGTTTAACATTTTCATCTTTGATAAAATCATAAAAAATCCCAGCTGCATTGCTTCCACCCCCAACAGCTGCGATAATATAATCTACTTTTTTATTGAGTTTTTGAAGTTGCATTTTGCATTCTTTTCCTATAATGCTTTGAAAATGGGTTACCATTTTAGGATAAGGATAAGGACCTACCGCACTTCCAACCACATAAAAAATATTTTTAATATCCCCAACCCAAGCTTGAATAGCCGCAGTAGTAGCTTCTTTTAGAGTTTTAAGCCCACTTTGTACTGCATGAATTTTAGCACCCAAAAGCTCCATTTTATAAACATTTAAAGCCTGTCTTTGCACATCAGTTGCTCCCATGTAAATTTCACATTCAAGTCCTAAAAGTGCTGCTGCAGTGGCTGTTGCAAGCCCGTGTTGACCTGCTCCTGTTTCTGCTATGATTTTTTTCTTTCCCATTTTTTTTGCTAAAAGGGCTTGAGCGATGGCATTATTGATTTTATGTGCTCCAGTATGATTTAAATCCTCGCGTTTTAAATAAATTTCATGCTGATATTTTTTGCTTAAATTTCTAGCAAAATAAAGCGGAGTAGGACGCCCCACATAAGTTTTTAAAAGCTCGTTTAATTCTTTTTTAAAGAGTTTATCTTTAGAAAATTTCAAAAAAGCACCTTCTAGCTCATTTAAAGCAAACATTGCACTTTCAGGCAAAAACTGCCCACCAAAATCCCCATAATATGCTTTTTTCATTTTTTCAGCTCCTTTAAAATTTGTTTTATTTTGTTGATATCTTTTAAGCCTTTTTCATCTTCAAGTTTTGAATTAAGATCTAAAATTTTAGCTCCTGTTTTTACAGCCTTATGAATATTGTCCAAACCTATGCCTCCAGCTAATGCAAAATCTTTAGTATAAGAACTTAATAAAGTCCAATTAAAACTTATTCCATTACCGCCCTTTAAAATTCCCTTAGCATCAAAAAGCACTAAATCAGCAAAAATTTCACTTTTTAAATCTAAACTATTTTCCACACTTATCACCTGCCATACAAAAACATTTTGCACCTTTAAAATTTCAAATTCTTCTTTGGTAATAGTGCGATAAATTTGTACTCCATCAAGCTTAGCTTCTTTAATACATCTTAAAATTTGTTCCAAATTTTCATCTACAAAAACACCGACAACTTTTTTATCTTTTTCATGAAAAATTGCACTTAAATTTCTTGCTTGTTCTAAACTCACTCTTCTTGGACTTTTAACAAAAATAAGTCCAAAAAAATCAATATTTAAAAAAGCTAAATCTTTGGCATTTTTTTCATCTTTAATGCCACAAATTTTAAGCTTTAGCATAAGCTTGATACTCCTTAAAATACTCTATAACTTTACCTGAATAAATGGCTTCTAAAATCATATCTTTAGCCACTAAAGGCGAACTTGCTTTATTGGCTGTATAAAGTGCAAACATAGCATTTAAAACTACTAAATCAAATTTTGCCCCTTGCATTTTACCACTTAAAATATCTTTTAAATCCTTAGCGTTTTCATATGCACTAGATCCTATGATTTCACTATGAAAAGCTCTTTTAAAACCAAATTGTTCAGGACAGATAGAATACTCTAAAATTTCTCCTTCACAAAGCTCATAAATTTTACTTTCATCGCAAATACTAAGCTCATCCATACCATCATTTCCTCTTACCACTAAAGCTTTTTTGCGTCCTAAATTTTTTAAAACCTCTATCAAAAGCCTATGCACAGGTGCGTGATAATTTCCCATAAGTTGATATTTTAACTTTAAATTAGGGTGCAATAAAGGACCTAAAACATTAAAAACCGTTCTTACTCCAAGCCTTGATCTGATCTCTTTAAGTTCTCCTACTAAAGGATGGAAAAATGGAGCATGTAAAAAACTAAGCCCTTGATTGTTTAGTTGTTTTAAAGCTGATTCTAAAGTGTTTGGAGTAGTTATATTTAAAGCTTCTAACACATCTGTACTTCCACTAGAACTTGAAATGGCACGATTTCCGTGTTTGGCTACTTTTACTCCTAAAGCTGCTAAAATAAAAGCACTAGCCGTAGAAACATTGATACTTTTAAAACCATCTCCACCTGTTCCACAAATATCAATCATCTCACTCTCATCACTAAAAGTTTGAGAATATCTTAAAATTTGTCTTACAAAAGCACTTAAAGATTTTTCGTTTAAAGACTTTTCAGTGATTAAAATCAACAAAGCCGCTACTTGTAAAATTTCATAATCTTTAGACATAATAATCTTACAAATTTGCTCAAAATCATCGCTTTGTAAAAAATGATTTTCACTCATTTTTTGCAAATAAAAACTTAAAGGATTTTCTTGTTTTTGTGATTTTTTTATATCTTGTTTTAAAAAATTAGAAAAAAGTTGTAAGCCATATTCACTAAAATAGCTTTCAGGATGAAATTGCGCACCATAATAAGGTAAATTTTTATGTCCCAAAGCCATAATCACACCCTTTTCATCAAGGGCTAAAATTTCAAGCTCATCACTAAGCTGTTTAACCTCTAAAGAATGATAACGCATCACACTAAAATTTAAAGGTAAATTAGAAAATAATTCATTTTCCCTGCACTGTTTTATCAAAGAATTTTTTGCATGCATAGGCTCTTGCATCTTAACCACTAAAGAATCAAAAGCTAAAGCTAAAGCTTGATGTCCTAAGCAAATGCCCAAAACAGGGATATTAAGCCTTGCTTTAAAAATTTCAAGACAAATCCCACTTTGACTTGGATGCTTTGGACCAGGACTTAAAATAATATGAGTAGGATTTAAATTTTTAATTTCACTCAGAGAAATTTCATCATTTCTTCTTACTAAAATTTCATCATTGCTGAGTTGCTCTAACATGCTTTTAACATTAAAAACAAAAGAATCATAATTATCAATTAAAAGTATCATTGATTTTCCTTTTTTAAATTTTCAAAAGCTACCAAAAGCGCCTTGCGTTTAGCACAAATTTCTGCATATTCTTTTTGACTCTCACTTTGCAAAACAATACCCGCTCCACTTGCCAAATAAGCCTTATCTTGAGTAAAAAAAGCGCAACGAATTAAAATCGCTAAAGTTATGTCTTCGTTAAAATTTAAAAATCCTACCGCACCACCATAAACTCCACGATCGCAATCCTCAAGCTCACTAATGATCTCTAAAGCTCTTATTTTAGGAGCTCCGCTTAAAGTTCCCGCTGGAAAAACTGCCTCAATCACATCGAAAATACTCGCATCTTCTTTCATATTGGCATACACTTCACTCACTATGTGCATTACAAATTTATTTTTAATAATAGAAAAAAGATTTTCCACTCTTGTTTGAGTGCCAAATTTAGAAGCATCATTTCTTGCTAAATCTACAAGCATCTTATGTTCACTAAGTTCTTTTTCATCACTTAAAAGATCTTTTTCTAAAGCTAAAAGATCACAGTTATTTTCCAAATTTCTAGTTCCTGCAATAGGGGCTAAATAAATCTCTCTTTTTTTAATTTTTAATAAAAACTCTGGAGAAGAACCTAAAACAACGCCATATTTGCTTGGAAAATAAAACATATAAGCACTTGGATTTAAAGTACTTAAACTCTCATAATAATCAAAAGCATTTACTTGATGCTTGATGCAAAGTTGCTTACTTAAGACCACTTGAAAAATATCTCCACTTAAAAGATATTCTTTAGCTTTTTCACACATTTTTAAAAAATCATTTTTCTCATCTTCTAAAGAGTTTAAAATTTCAAAATCATTTTTTTGTTTCTTTTTCATTGGTTCAATATCATCTTTTAAATATTCAAAATATTTTAAATCACCAAATTTAAAAAACATCTTGCTATTTTTCTCATAAATCAAATAAGCTTTAGCATTGGCAAATAAAAATAAAGGAAAATCATAATTTTTCTTAGAAGAAAGTGGAATTTTTTCAAACAAAGATACAAAATTTGCACTAAAAACTCCAAAAAATCCAGCAAAGTCGCAAATTTTATTCTTGCTTAAAGCTTCATAATATTTTGCCTTAAACTCGCTAAATGATAATTCATTAGCATCTAAATAATCACAATCAATCCCTATAATTACCTTAGTCAAATCCTCTGCAAAATAAGAATTTTCAAATTTTTCAAGGATTTGTCTGTAATAAAAATTTACATTTTTAACAAACATAATAAACCTTTTTTTAAAAAATAAATTAAAATAATATTAAAGAAAAAATTTAGATAAAAAGAAGTTTAGAAACGCCAAGAGCGAAGAGTATGTGTAAGTTTTAAAATCAAAGAATTACTAAAAAAATCATTTTCACTCATCTTTTACCTTTCTTATAAAATATTTCAAAAATTAAGACTTTTATGAAAATTTTTAAAGTCTAAATTAATTTTAATCAATAAATATAAATTTTGCTTTAAATTTAAAATAAATATTATAAAATCTTTATATTTTATAATATTTTGAAACATTTTTACGATGCTTAAAGTTACCAAAAAATATTCTATTGTTATAAAAAACTAAGATAATACTTAGCTTAATAAGATAAAATTATTCCGTATTTGAAATATTTAATATTTTTTAGGAAAAGCTATGGAAATCACAGATTTACCTTATCTAATCATAGGAATCATTTCAGGTATTGCTTCTGGACTTTTTGGCATTGGTGGAGGTATGATTATCGTTCCTTCTATGTTCGCACTTGGAGCAAGTGCTCACCATGCTATCGGAATTTCAGTATTGCAAATGATTTTTGCAGCAGTTTTTGGCTCTTATATTAATTATAAGAAAAAAAATCTAAATCTTAAAGATGGTATTATGATAGGTTTTGGAGGACTCATAGGAGCAAGCTTTAGCGGAATGCTTTTAAAAGCTTTAAGTGATGTAGCTCTTACTAGCGTATTTTTAGCGGTAAGTTGTATATTTTTTATCAAATATGCTTTTGGAATTAAAGAAAACATTGTGCAAAATCAAAGAAGCGTTTGGATAAAGAATGTCATTTTATTTATTGCTGGAGCTTTTACTGGTATTTTTGCTATTTCTTTGGGAATTGGTGGCGGACTTTTAATTGCTCCGATTTTAGCTTATTTTTTAGGCTATGATAGTAAAAAAGTTGTTTCCTTATCCTTGTTTTTTGTTATTTTTGCTTCAGTCTCTGGTATTATATCTTTTTCAAATTCTGGAGTTATAGACTCTGAAGTTATTCATAAAGGAATACTAGTAGGTATAGCTTCTATGGTTGGAGTTTTTATAGGAATTAAAATCATAGAAAAAATGCATATTTCAGCTCATAGAAAAATTTTACTTTGCGTATATGCCTTATCAATACTTGGAACCACCCACTCTTTGCTTAATAAGCTAAATTTTATAAATTTTTAACTTGGATTTATCCAAGTTCTTTTAATATTATTATGCTAAAATCTTAAATTTATTTAATGTTTAGGAAAGACTATGAACGATACTATAAAAATCATTGGCGCAAGAGAAAATAACCTAAAAAATATCCACCTTGAAATTCCCAAAAACAAACTCATTGTTTTTACAGGGCTTAGTGGAAGTGGAAAATCAACCCTTGCTTTTGGTACTCTTTATGCTGAAGGACAACGCCGTTATATAGAAAGTTTAAGTGCTTATGCTAGACAATTTTTAGATAAAGTAGGCAAACCTGATGTCGATAAAATCGAAGGCTTAACTCCAGCTATTGCCATAGATCAAAAAACCACCTCTAAAAATCCGCGCTCTACCGTAGGAACTATCACTGAAATTTATGATTATCTAAGACTTTTATATGCAAGAGTAGGAATTCAACATTGTCATCAATGCGGACAAAAAATCTCATCCATGAGTGCAAGTGATATAGTAAGTGAAATTTTAAAATTTCCAAAAGGCGCAAAAATCATCATCTACGCTCCACTTATACGAGAAAAAAAAGGAACTTATGCAGATTTGCTTGAAAATTTACGCAATAAAGGTTATGTAAGAGCTCAAATTGATGGAGTTTTGGTAAGACTGGATGAAGAAATTGAACTAGCCAAAACCAAAAAACACACCATTAAACTTGTCATAGATAGACTTGAAATTCAAGAAGATTTACTTTCTCGTCTTGCAAGCGATATAGAAAAAGGTTTACAGGAAAGCTTTGGAGAAATAGAAATAGAAGTTTTAAATCATGAGGAAATAAACCTTAATAAACACTATCATTTTAGCGAGCATTCAGCTTGTTTTGATTGTAAAATTTCTTTTGTTCCACTTGAACCTTTAAGCTTTTCTTTTAATTCTCCAAAAGGAGCATGTGAAGCTTGCGATGGACTTGGAATTCGTTATACTTTAGATATGAAAAAAATCATCGATGAAAATTTAAGTCTCGAAAACGGTGCTGTTAAAATCATGTATGGTTTTAATAAAAGTTATTATTATAAATTCCTAATCGCCTTTTGCGAACAAAATGAAATTCCTATCAAAATACCTTTTATGCAATTAAACGAAGAACAAAAACGCCTTGTATTGTATGGTAATGCCAAAACTATAGAATTTCTTTGGAAAAGAAATCGTCTAAAACGCACCTTTGAAGGCGTAGTTAAAATGGCTTATGAAATGCTAAAAGATGAAAAAGATTTAGCCGAATATATGAGTGAAAAAATTTGCAAAGACTGCGGTGGGCATCGTTTAAAACCCGAAAGTTTAGCCGTGAAAGTAGCCAAAAAAGGCTTGGGTGAAATTTTAGATATGAGCATAGAAGATAGTACGGCCTTTTTTGCAGATGCGAAAAATTTTTCTTATTTAAGCGAGCAACAAAAACTTATTTCTAAACCTATCCTAAAAGAAATCGACGAAAGATTGTTTTTCTTGTATGATGTGGGGCTAGGTTATCTTTCCTTAGGGCGCGATGCAAGAACGATTAGTGGGGGTGAAGCACAAAGAATCCGCATAGCTTCACAAATTGGCAGTGGTTTAAGCGGAGTGATGTATGTCCTAGATGAGCCTAGCATAGGACTTCATGAAAGAGATACTGCAAAACTGATTAAAACTTTAAGAAATTTACAACAAAAGGGCAATACCCTAATTGTCGTAGAGCATGATAAAATGACTATAGAAGAAGCAGATTTTATTGTAGATATTGGCCCAAAAGCAGGAAAATTTGGGGGTGAGGTTGTATTTAGTGGAACTTATAAAGAACTTTTAAAAAGCAAAAGCGAAACTGCACTTTATATGAATGGTAAAAAACAAATTTCACAACTTCAAAACAGAACACAAAAAGAATGGCTTGAGCTTAAAAATGTAAATATTAACAATATCCAAGATTTAAGCGTAAAATTTCCTTTACAAAATTTAGTCGCTATAACAGGAGTTTCAGGTTCTGGAAAAAGCTCTTTGATACTTCAAACCCTACTTCCTTTTGCACAAGAGGAATTAAACCGTGCAAAAAAAGTTAAAAAACTTGGTGGAGTGCAAATAGAAGGACTTGAAAAACTTGATAAAGTCATTTATCTTGATCAAAGCCCAATTGGACGCACACCACGTTCAAATCCTGCTACCTATACAGGCGCTATGGATGAAATCAGAAATCTTTTTGCCGCCACTAAAGAAGCCAAAATGCGTGGTTATAAAGCCGGACGCTTTTCTTTTAATGTCAAAGGTGGAAGATGTGAAAAATGTAGTGGAGATGGAGAAATCAAAATAGAAATGCATTTTTTACCTGATGTTATGGTAGTTTGTGATACTTGCAGGGGTAAACGCTATAATGATGCCACGCTAGAAATCAAATATAAAGGCAAAAATATCAGTGAAATTTTAAATATGAGTGTTTTAGAAGCGAGTGAATTTTTTACAGCCGTTCCTAAAATCAAACAAAAATTAGACACTCTAGTAAAAGTGGGTTTAGATTATCTAACTCTAGGACAAAATGCCACCACCTTAAGTGGAGGTGAAGCACAAAGAATCAAACTTGCCAAAGAACTAAGTCGTAGCGATACAGGAAAAACCCTTTATATACTTGATGAGCCTACAACAGGACTGCATTTTGAAGATGTCAATAAACTCATCTTAGTTTTGCAACATTTAGTTGATCTTAAAAATTCTATTTTTGTGATAGAACATAATTTAGATGTGATTAAAAATGCTGATTATATCATCGATATGGGGCCTGAAGGCGGAGTTAAAGGTGGAAAAGTTATAAGCACAGGAAGCGTGGAAAAAGTCGCTAAAGAGCATAAGAAAACAAAATCCTATACAGGATATTATTTAGATCTAGAGCTTAAAAACGCAAGGAGTTGAAATGACACACGAACAAAAAATTGCATTTTTTAAGATTAAAAGATTAAGTGTTTATATATTTTTCTGTGCTTTATATAATTTTTATTACTTTTTTTCTTATGAAGGGGTGACAAGTTCATATGAAGCTGGGAACGAAATTCTTTATATTGGCGGTATATTTTTATGCTTCTTTTCTTGTATTTACATAGTTCTTGCTTTTATTTTTATGGTGGTCAGAATTCATTTTTTATTTTCTTCTAATAAGATTTTAATTTATTTTTTGCTTGCCATTATAAACCTTGGTGCATCTTTTTTTCTTTTGGAAAATAAAATTTTATTTTTAGGGCTTTTAGCTTTATTTTTCGTTTTTTATTTTTTATTTTCACTTACCCTTGCTTTGCTTTTTAAAGAGGTGAAAATGTCTTTTTTATTTGCATTTTTGTGCATGCTTTTGGCATTTTTATCTTTTATATTTGTCTATAAATCAAGCCTTTTATTTCTTTTCCTTACTTTGCATTTTTTGAGTTTTGCTTATGCCTTTGAAAGGTATAAAATTTTAAAAAAGCTAGATTGAAATATTTTAAAGAAGAAAAGTGTCAAATTTAAACTTTCATCAAATGTTTGAAATTCGAAGACAAAATGATTTTAAAAGCGTTAAAAAGTTTGCTTGGATAGTTTTTATAAGTTTTTTACTTTCAATTTGTTTTTATTTTTTACCTATCGTTCTTGATTTTATCTATGATTTAAAATTGTATAATTTTGATTCTATCGCTAACATTCTAACTATAATTTTTTGTGTGATTTTTTTAATTTCTTATTCAATTATGATTTTAAAACTTTATTTTACAAGTAAAAGTAAAGTTTTGTTGATAAGTTTTTTTATAGATGCAAGCACTCAATTTATCACTTTGTTTAACTTAATTCTTATTATGAGTGCTTCTTATCCTCTCAGTCAGATATCGCGTATTGCTCTATATAGCTTTTCTTTTTTATGTCTTATAGTAGCCATTTTTTGTACTTTTATATTTTTTAAAACACTAAGAGCTTTATGTGAAAATCAAATTTATTTTCTCTTATGTTTTATTTTTAAAAGTATGATTTTGATAATTGTTTTTATATTTATGTTTTTTTTAATTCATAGCAAGCCTTCACTTGCTTTAGCCATAACTTTGTTTATGTTTTTTTTCTTTACAGGTTTATTGTTTGTCATTTATTACGCCCTATTTGCTTTCGCACTTAGTAAAAACCAAAATATCAAATTTATCCCAAATTTAAAGCTTTTATCCAATGAAAAAGAAAATAATTAACTATAGTATTTTATTTGTTATCTTTTTAAGCCTAAGTCAAATCACCTTAGTTTTTGTTTTTAATCACTATTTAACCATTGATTATAGCCTTTATGAATTACCACCGCAAAACCTTCAAATGCTAAATTTAGCCGATCAAAAGCTTTATCTAAGAGAAAATTTGCATTTTTTAAATTCTATTTTAACTTTTTTACTGCTAATTTTATTTTGTTTTATACATTTATTTTATTTTTTTCTTTTTAGAAAAGAAAAATTGATATTTCCTTTGGCTTTTTGTTTTATTTATATAATGTTTGTTTGTTGTATTGATATGTATTTTCATCTAGAAAACGCTAACTTATGGCAATTTTTCATTTATTTAGCTTTTATTCTTTCTTTTATTTATATATTTCTTTTAGATAAATTTTTTCAAAGCCATCTTTTCAAAATTTATTTTATTTTTATCATTGTAGGTGCTATTTTTTTAAGATTAGATCTTGGAAATTTAAATTTGTATTTTGAAATTATCAAATCTTTTTTATTTCCTATCCATCTTTTTATTTTATTTATTTTAATGCGTAAAAAAGAGTTTTAATGTTTGATTTTTTATATAGTGATATAAATTATTTAGGACTTTTTATAGTGTGTTTTCTTTCAAGCACACTATTACCCTTAGCAAGTGAAGCCTTTGTTTTAGGCTTTATAAAACTTGATTTTAATCCAAATTTGGTACTTATCGTAGCCACTTTGGGTAATACCTTAGGAAGTTTAAGTACTTATGCTTTAGCGTATTTTGGAAAAGAAAAAATTTTAGAAAAATACTTTAGCAAATCCTTGAAAAAATTAGAAAATTTCAATGCTAATTTTGCTAAATTTGGAAGTATATTTGCTTTTTTTACTTTTTTACCTTTAGTGGGAGATCTTTTTGCCTTGGGACTTGGTTTTGCGAAATATTCTTTTTTAAAAACTATATTTTTTATCTTACTTGGAAAATTAAGTCGTTATACTTTCATAATTTTCATAGCAAACTCCTTTTAAAAGCCTCTCTTTTATAAGTTTTAAAAGCCTTGCATTATCTACATTTTTTAAAATTTTAACACAATTTTTAGTGCTTAAATCCACCCCCATACTCATTTTTGGTTCTCTAAAACAACGCCAACTCATACCTCTTGCCAAAGAACTATCGCAAATAACATCAGCATAACACTCATCAAAATCTGCAATACTAGAATCTAATGCGTAAGCTATCGTTAAAGCGTCATGTATCCAAGTTCCCTTTGTACCACGTGTTTTAGAGGCATAATCAATCCAAACACCTAAAGTTTCAACGATAAAATCACATAAAATATTCTTACCTTGCAACTCTTTTAAATCCTCGTGTGTTAATAAAGTCTGCATGGTTGCATTATAAGGTACAAGTGTAATTTTAGCTCTTGAATTTAGCACTATACTAGCCGCCTCAGGATCGAAACCAAAATTTGTATCTTTAGTGTAATAAGGCATATCAAAACTGCCGCCCATAATAAAAAGCTCTTTAAGATTTATATCAAAATCTTTAAAAATTTTCATAGTCATAGCGATATTTGTCAAAGGTCCTATAGCACAAATAGAAATTTCTTTAGGATTTTTACTCACCAACTCACCCATTTTAAAAATCGCATCAGGATTTATATTTTCTAAAATTTCAGGACTTTTTATATTTTCCCAAAGATATTCAAGTTTAAAATTTTTTACACTTTCATCAAGTCTTTGACGCCAAACTTTACTTGGTTCTTTTAAGGCTTCATTCGCTCCCAAATAAACGGGGATATTTAAATTTAAACGTTTAAATAAATCCTTAGCCACACTATAGGCAACAAGGCTTGGAACATTACCACAAACCGTGCTTAGCATTTCAAGTTTGATTTCTTTAGATGCCAAAATCAAAGCAAGCGCTAAACCATCATCGGTATTTGCTCCAGCAATAGTATTGCCTATATCCGTGTCTAAGATAAGTCTCATATCGCATCTTCTATTTTATTTAAATCCCTGCCTCTAGTTTCTGGCGCAAAAAATGTAGTCACAAAACCTATACCTGCAGTTAATACAAAATATGTCGCAATAGGCCACCAAGTGCCATAATACGCAAGCAAAGCAGAAGCCACCATAGGCGCTGTTCCTCCTGAAAGAATAGAACCTAGCTCCTTAGCAAAAGCCATTTTTGTATAACGGTTTTTTACCCCAAAAAGCTCCACACCCCAAGCCGCTTGCACACCAAAAATCCCTAAAGATGCTAAAGACATACCTACAATAATAGTTAAAATCACAATAATTTCATTTTTACTATCTAAAAGCATAAAAGCAGGAAAAGCATAAATCATTAAAAGCAAACAAAACATTCTATAAGTAATACGTCTTCCAAATCTATCACTTAAATAACCTGCCAAAGGAATAACCAAAAAACCCACCAATGAAGCTATCATCACTGCTGTAGTAGCTACTGATTTGTCTAAAAGTAAAATTTTAGTGACATAACCTACAATAAAACCTTGCGCAAGATAAGAAGGTCCATTTTCGCCTATTCTTAAGCCCACCATAGTCCAAAAAGCACGACTTCTTTGCCAAAAACTTCTTTCATCTTTTTTCATATGCTTTTCGTTATTAAGACGCAATTTCATCATTTCATTTTTTTGCTTTTCAAAAACAGGGGTTTCTTTGACATGAAAACGAATATATACAGCAAAAAGAGCGATTAAAATACTTCCCATAAAAGGAACTCTCCAGCCCCATTCTTTAAAACTTGCTTCATCCATTTGCACCATCAAAAGCCATACAAAAGACGCAAGCAAAGTTCCACTATTTGATCCTAAAGCAATCACAGAAGAAACAAGCCCTCTTCTCTTGCTAGGAGCATATTCTCCTAGCATAACTGTTCCACCTGAAAGTTCAGCTCCTGCGCCAAAACCCTGCATAAAACGTAATGCAACCAAACAAATAGGCGCCCAAACACCAATCACTGCATAACTTGGGATAAAACCTATCAGAGTAGTTGAAATTCCCATTAAAGCTATTGTAGCCATCATAACATTTTTTCTTCCGTGTTTATCACCTAAATAACCAAAAAACAAAGCCCCAATAGGTCTTGCAATAAAACCTATGCCATAAGTTACAAAACTAAGCAAAAGTGCAATTACTGGAGTTTGCTCAGGAAAAAACACTTCTGAAAAAATTGTTGCAGCTGCTAAACCATAAAGTGCAAAATCTGCATATTCCATAGCAGTTCCCAACCAGCAAGAAAAAACTGCCTTTTTAAAAACTTTTCTACCTTCATGTGTGTTAAAATTCTTATCTGCAATTCCATCAATTTGCTGATTTGTCATTACATTTTCCTTACATTATTCATATAAAATTTTTACTCTACTCGATATTATGACTAAAAATTGGAGTATTTTCGCTTAAATATCTTTAAATTTCGAGACATTTTAAGCAAAATTTTGAAATAATATAACCAAAAAATATATTTTATCAAAAGAAGAAATTATTATGAAAACTTTAACTATTATTGATACTTTTGGATTTTTTTTCAGACTTTACTACGCATTAAAAGGTTTTAAAAATTCACAAGGACAAGCTAGTGGAATGATTAGCGGTTTTGCAAATTTTATTTATAGCTTAAAAAATGAACACAAAAGTGATTATATTGTTTTTGCATTAGACTCTAAAGGAAAAACATTTCGTAGCGAAATTGATCCAAATTATAAACAAAATCGTACCCCACCACCACCTGAACTTCTAGAACAAATTCCAATTTGTATAGAAATGATAGAAAAAATGGGTTTTATAAGCGTTTCTCAAGAAGGCTATGAAGCTGATGATATCATCGCTTCTTTTGTAAAAACTTGTGAAGATAAGGATATTTTTGTACGCATTATCACTCAAGATAAAGATCTTTATCAGCTTATAAAAGATGGAAAAACAAGTATTTATAGCCCTATTTCTAAAAACGACTACGATGAAGCAGCGTGTTTGGAAAAATACGGAGTAAAACCTAATCAAATCAGAGATTTTTTAGCTCTTTGCGGGGATAGTTCTGATAATATTCCAGGCGTTAAAGGTATAGGTGCAAAAGGGGCTAAAACCTTACTTGATGAATTTGGTAGCATAGAGGGAATTTATGAAAATTTAACCCTAGTACGTAACGAAAGAAGTCGTAACTTACTTTTAGAGGGTAAGGAAAATGCATTTTTAAGCAAAAAACTAGCTTCTTTGTATGAAAATTTAGAAGTGCAAAATCTTATAGAAAAAGCCACTTATCCTGATGAAGAACCTCTTTTAAAAATACTTGAAATTTTAGAACATTACGAACTTAATACTTTGCTTAAAAAATTACGTCAAAATCCTGATAATAAAGATAAAAATTTAGGTTTTAAAGCCACTTTAATACAAGATGAAAACAAACTTTTTGAAATTTTAAACACTCTTGATAAAGAAAGTATTATCGCCTTTGATACCGAAACCACAGGACTTGACACCAAAGAAGCAAAAATTGTTGGTTTTAGTTTTTGTATAAGTGAAAACGAAGCCTTTTATGTGCCTTTAACTCATAATTATCTTGGGGTAGGCAAACAAATTTCATTGCAAAGTGCCAAAAAAGCTATAGAACTGATCTTTAATCATTTTGTTATAGGACATAATCTCAAATATGATTTTAAAATCATTCAAAATAATTTTGACTTAAATTTACCTCAAAAATACGCAGATACAATGATTTTAGCATGGCTTAAAAATCCTTCTTTAAGAGTAAATATGGATGATTTAGCCTTAAGACTTTTTAATTACGAAACCTTGCATTTTGAAAGCCTTGTTAAAAAAGGAGAAAATTTTGCAAGTGTAGAACTTGAAAAAGCTTGTAAATACGCTGCAGAAGATGCTTATATCACTTTAAGATTTTATCTTTATTTTTTAAAAAATCTTGAAACTCCTTTATTAGAACTTGCTAAAAACTGCGAATTTGATTTCATTAAAATCATTATGATGATGGAAGAAAATGGCATAAAGCTTGATACAAATGCACTTGAAATCCTTATGAAAAAATTTGAAAATGAAATCAAAAATTTAAGTGAAGAAATTTATACTCTTTGCGAGGATAGATTTAATCTAAATTCACCTAAACAAATGGGTGATATACTTTTTGAAAAACTCAAACTCCCAAGCGGAAAAAAAGGAAAAACAGGATATTCTACCGATGAAAAAGTTTTAAATACACTTTTAGATAAACATCCTGTAATTGCTAAAATTTTGGACTATAGAGAACTTGCCAAACTTTATTCCACTTATTGCGAGCCTTTGTTAAAACTAGCGTTAAAAGATAAAAATTCACGCATTCATTCAAGTTTTTTACAAACTGGAACCGCTACAGGACGTCTTTCATCTAAGGATCCAAATTTACAAAACATCCCTGCACACGGACAATATGCAAAAGATTATAAATCTTGCTTTGTAGCTAAAAATGGATTTAGTTTTATCTCTCTTGATTATTCTCAAATCGAACTTAGAATGCTTGCACATTTTAGCGAAGATGAAAAACTTTTAAATGCTTTTGCTAATGATGAAGATATACACGCAAGAACAGCAATAATGATTTTTGGTGAAAGCAATTATGAAACCAGAAGTGTTGCAAAAAGTATAAATTTTGGACTTATTTATGGTATGGGTTATAAAACCTTAAGTCAAAATTTAAAAATAGAAGCTAATTTAGCCAAATCTTACATAGAAAAATATTTTGAAAATTTTACTAGCATTAAGAAATATTTTGAAAAAGTTAAAAACGAAGCTAAACAAAATGGTTTTATTGTTACTTTAAGCGGTCGCAAGCGTTATTTTGATTTTGAAAACGCAAAACCTATGCAAATTGCCATGTATGAAAGAGAAAGCATTAATTCAATCTTGCAAGGCTCAGCAGCAGATGTAATCAAACTTGCAATGCTAGAAATCAATAAGGAATTAAATGAAGATAAAAAGCTTATTTTACAAATTCATGATGAATTAATTTTTGAAGTAAAAGACAATTTGTGTGAAAATTTTGTAAAAAAAACTAGAGATATTATGGAAAATATAGTAAAATTAAAAGTAAAATTAAAAACAAGTTCAAGTATCGCCAAAAATTGGGGCGATTTAAAATAATCAAGGAGATAAATTAATGGATCTTTCAACCATATTAGGAATGGTGCTTGCAGTTACTAGTATTTCGGTAGGAGATATACTAGAGGGAGGCAATCCTTTACATGTTGTGCATCTTTCTTCCTTTCTCATAGTTATGCCAACAGCTGCATTTTGCGCAATGACTTCAACACATAAAAAAATTGTCAAAGCAGCCTACAAAGAACTCAAAGTTGTTTTTAAAGGTTCTGGGGTAAATTTACCTGAAAGGATAGCCCAGCTAGTCGAATTTGCTATTATTGCAAGACGAGATGGTCTTTTAGCGTTAGAATCAAGAACCAATGAGATTGAAAATGAATTTTTAAAAAATGCTATGATGATGCTTGTAGATGGTAAAAGCTTTGAAGAAATTCATGAAAGCATGGAGATACAAACTGAACAACTTGAAGAGCATTATAAAGAATGTGCAGAATATTGGATAGTATTTGGAGAAACTTGCCCTACTATGGGGCTTGTTGGAGCGGTTTTTGGACTTATTTTAGCTCTTAAATTACTAGACAATCCTCAAGCAATGGCAGCAGGTATTTCAGGTGCTTTCACAGCTACAGTTACAGGAATTTTTGGCGCTTATGCACTTTTTGCTCCTTGGGGGAAAAAATTAAAAGCTAATGGAATGGATCTTGTAAAAGAGCAAATTGTCATTACTGAAGCTATAAAAGGAATTGCAGAAGGTGCAAACCCTAGAGATTTGGAAGCTAAACTTTTTAACTTCTTAAGTCACGATGATCCAAGAATTTCACAATTTGACAAAGGTTAAAAATGGCTAAAAAACATAAATGCCCAGAATGTCCAGCAGGCGAAAAATGGGCTGTACCTTATGCAGACTTTCTAAGTTTGCTTTTGGCACTTTTTATTGCTCTTTGGGCAATTTCTAAAACAAATCCTGCTAAAGTAGAGGCTTTAAAAACTGAATTTGTTAAAATCTTTGATTACACCTCTACTCAAACAGTCAAAGAAGAGAGTAAAACCCAAGAAAAATATAAAGGTGCAGCAAAAGAAGAAAGTGATGAACTCAAATCATTAAAACAAATGACTATGACGCAACAAGAAACTATCAAACGTCTTCAAGCGGCTCTAGATCAAAGCGATAATCAGGTTGCTCTTAACCTTCCATCTAAAGTTGAATTTGAAAGAGGTAGTGCTCAAATCGTTTCAGTTGATATACAAGATTATTTAAAACGTATGGCTGAACTAACAACATATTTGCCACCTCAAGCAAAAATAGAAATTAGAGGCTATACAGACAATAGCGACTCTATTATAAGAAGTTATGAACTCGCCTACCAAAGAGCGGAAAATGTATTAAAATATTTTATAGAAGGTGGAGCAAATTTGAAAAATATTAGCATTAAAAGCTACGGGCTTAATAATCCCATCAATGGAAATCCGCAAGCCCTAGAAAATAATAGAGTAGAAATATATTTTAAAGTCGATACGGCAGATACAAGCACTCAAAAATCAGTTCTTGAACTTATCAATAAAATTGGAACTAAAGCACCTTAAAAGTTTTAGTTTCCTTTTTTTACTTGACCAGCTAAACGACTCTTATTATTTGTATTATAAACAAATCCTAGCACCTCAGCTACAGCTTTAAACATTTCCCTAGGAATGAGATCATTAACATCGCAAGCTTTATAAAGCTCCCTTGCTAAAGGAGGATTTTCATAAACTACAACATTATTTTCATAGGCTACTTGTTTTATACGAAGTGCGAGAAAATCCACTCCTTTGGCAACAACTCTAGGAGCTTGTTCTTTACTTGTATCATAACGAATAGCTACGGCATAATGAGTTGGATTTGTAATCACTACATCCGCACCTGCAACATCTTGAACCATGCGGCGACGGGCAGCTTCCATTTGAAGTCTACGAATTCTACCTTTAACCTGAGGATCTCCTTCCATTTGTTTATATTCATCTTTTATTTCTTGTTTGCTCATACGCAAACCTTTAAAATACTGAAAACGCACCAAAAAAACATCTAAAACAGCAATAATTAAAAAAGCAACTATAACAATAGCTGCTAAAACAATAGCCCTATCTCTTAGCCAAGTAAGCTGTGCAACCATAGTATAAAGCTCAACTCTTGGAAGCTCTTGCATAAATTTAAGCAAAACTATAAAAGCTATAGTAAAAACAATACCCACTTTTAAAATAATTTTTATACTTTCAACAATTTTTTTCAATGAAAAAAGGTTTTTTAAACCTTTCAAAGGATTGATTTTTCCTAAATTTGGCATAATAGGTTTGGTTGTAAAAATAAAACCAAATTGCATAATATTTCCCAAAACCCCAGCAATCATAATACTTAAAACAATAGGTGCAAGAATAATTAAAACCTCAAAAATGCTTTTAATCATAATGGCTTGAATAATACGCAAATCAAATTCAACACCAATAAAACTTTGATAGTATCTATATAAATTTACAATTCTCTCGCCCATAAAACTCATCATAAATAAAGTTATAGTTACTCCAATTATCAAAGTTGCAATAGCTGCCGCATCTTGAGACTTTGGAACATTACCTTCTTTACGCGCATCTTCTATCTTTTTGGACGTGGGTTCTTCTGTTTTTTCTTGATCTTCGCCTGCCATATTTTAGCCTAAGTAAAAATTTTAATATGTGTGTAAAATTATAGTAGAAAATTTATGAATTTCAATTAAAGAATAAAAATAAAGAAAAAGCCTCATGAAGAGGCTTTATACTAAGAAATTAAAGTTTAGCTTCGTTTTTGCCAAGATATTCAGCCACGCCTTTAGGGTTAGCTTTCATACCTTCATCACCCTTATTCCAGCCTGCAGGACAAACTTCACCATGCTCGTTTGTAAAAAGCATAGTATCAACCATTCTCAACATTTCATCTATATTTCTACCTAGTGGTAAATCATTAACCACAGCATGGCGAACTGTTCCATCAGCATCAAGTAAGAACGAACCACGAAGGGCAACTGCTTCTGCATAAAGTACATCAAAATTTCTAGCAATCTGCTTAGTTAAGTCAGCAACAAGCGGAAATTTAACCTGACCAATACCACCTTGATTTACCGGAGTATTTTTCCAAGCAAAATGTGAAAATTCATTATCTCCTGAAATTCCAATTACTTCAATGCCACGGTTTTTAAATTCTTGATATCTTTTGTCAAAAGCTATAATTTCCGAAGGACAAACAAAAGTAAAATCTTTTGGATAAAAGAATACTACCGCTCCTTTTGGACCTATGTTTTTATAAAGATTAAAATCTTGAACAATTTCATTGTTTCCTAATACCGCTGGAGCAGTAAAATCTAAAGCTTTTTTAGTAACTATCATATTTTCTCCTAAATAATAAATTTTATTGATAACGAAATTATATCGTTTAAATCTTTATTTTTTTTTAAATATCTAAGATAATATTAAAAATTTAAGAAAGTTATAATTATTATCAAATAAGGTAAATTTTTGATTATCAAAAATTTACCTTATTTAAGAATTTTATGCTAAAATCTTTTAAATCTTAATATTAAAAAGGAGAAAAAATGGCTGTAAAAATTACAGATATATGTATTGCTTGTGGTTCTTGTATTGATGAGTGTCCAGTGAGTGCTATCGTTGATGATGCTAACAATCCAGAAGGTGAAGATAGATATTATGTTTATGCAAACAAATGCGTTGAATGCGTAGGACATAATGATCAACCAGCTTGTGCTAGTGCTTGTCCAACAGATGGATGTATAGTTTGGAGTGCTGTAGAATCAGGACAACCAAGTCGTGATAATATTGGTGCTGATATGAGAAGTGGGGACACTCCAGTTTTTGCATAATTTTAAAAAATTAAAAAGCTAGAGATTCCTAGCTTTTTAATTTAATTTAACTTTCTTTAAACAAATTCAAGTATAATTTTAAGCTTTATTAAAATAAGGAGTTATTATAAAGATGGAAAAAACTTTATCTATAATTAAACCTGATGCTGTTAAAAAAGGTGTTATAGGAAAAATTTTAGATCGTTTTGAAAGCAATGGATTAAGAATCGCTGCAATGAAAAAAATTCAACTTAGCAAAGAACAAGCTGAAAATTTTTATGCTATTCATAAAGAAAGACCTTTTTTTAAAGACTTGGTTGAATTTATGATTAGCGGTCCTGTTGTTGTTTCTATACTAGAAGGAGAAGGTGCTGTATTGAAAAATAGAGATTTAATGGGAGCAACAAATCCTAAAGAAGCTAAAGCAGGAACAATTAGAGCTGATTTTGCTGAGAGTATTGATGCCAATGCCGTTCATGGAAGTGACAGCTTAGAAAATGCAAAAATAGAAATTGAATTTTTCTTTAAACCAAACGAAATTTGCTAAATGAAAATACCTTTTTCTAAGATTAGCGCGAAAGAATATCCTTTTAAACTTAATCTTGAAAATATGATTTTTGAAGGAAATTTAGTAAAAATAAATCCTAAACTTGTTAAAATAAATGCTATTATGCAAGGTTTTATCTATAGACCTTGTGATAGCTGTGGAACTGAATTTGAACTTGAAATTAAAGAAAATTTAGAACTTTTTGCAAGTGATGGTATTTTTAAAGATAAAACAAACGAATTGAGCAATACTATAGAATTTTTCGATGGACATATTGATTTAATAGAAGTTGCTATCAGTGAGCTTGAAGCTTATTTAAGTGATTATTTTTATTGTGCAAATTGCAATAATTAATTTAAATTTTATAAAGGAGAAAAAATGGCAGTACCAAAGAGAAGAGTGAGTAAAACTCGTGCAGCTAAACGCAGAACTCACTATAAAGTTAGTCTTCCTATGCCTGTAAAAGACAAAGATGGAAGCTATAAAATGCCTCACCGTGCGAATCCAACAACTAAGGAATATTAAAATCAATGATTAACATTGCCATCGATGCAATGGGTGGTGATTTTGGAGAAAAACCCATTATGGAGGGCGTTTTAAAGGCACTGGAAGCAAAACCTTTTAACGCTATCTTGGTGGGAGATTCTAAAATTCTAAAACCTTTAATACCAAAAAAATTGGAACAATATATACAATACGAAGAAGCTAGTGAAATTTTTTCAATGAATGAAAGCGCCACTGATGCTTTAAAAAATAGAGAAACAACCATTTATAAAGCTATTAATCTATTAAAAGAAAAAAAAGTAGATGCTGTAGTTTCAGCGGGTCATAGTGGAGCAAGCATGTCCTTAGCTACATTAAGACTTGGGAGACTCAAAGGTATTTCAAGACCTGCTATCGCTACTTTAATGCCAAATATTACTAACAAAACTTTACTTTTAGATGTTGGAGCTAATACAGATTGTAAAGCTGAAAATTTATTTCAATTTGCTGTAATGGGTGAAGTTTATGCTAGAGAAATCATGCAAATTCAAAAACCGCGTCTTGCTTTGCTTTCTAATGGCGAAGAAGAATGCAAAGGTAATGAACTTACTAAAGAAAGCCATCAACTTATGAAAAAAATTCCAAATTTTATAGGCAATGCTGAAGGTAGAGATATTTTCAATGGCGAAATAGATGTTTTAGTCTGTGATGGTTTTAATGGAAATGTGATTTTAAAAGCTTGCGAGGGTGTAGCAACAGCAATTTTTCAACTATTAAAAAATGAAGTAAAACAATCTTTTATTTCTAAAATAGGTGCTTTACTTATGAAACCATCTTTTAAGAAATTAAAAAAACATATTGATTGGCAAGAATATGGTGGAGCACCCCTTCTTGGAGTTAATGGTTGCGTGATCGTAAGTCATGGAAAAAGCGATTCTAGGGCTATTAAAAATGCAATTTTTCAAGCTATAAATTTTAGCCAATCCCATATCAATGAACTTATAGAAAATGAACTTGGGAAATACAATGCTTAAAGCCAGTCTTAAAAGTATAGCTTCTTATATTCCAGAAAAAATTTTGAGCAATGCCGATCTTGAAAAGATGGTAGACACTACCGATGAATGGATCACTAGACGCACAGGCATTAAAGAAAGACGCATTGCTAATGAAAATGAAAATGCCAGCGATTTAGGTACAAAAGCTGCATTAAAAGCCATAGAAAGAGCAAATTTAAAACCTGAAGATATTGATGCGATTCTTGTAGCCACTTTAAGTCCTGATTATTTTACTATGCCTTCAACGGCTTGTAAAATTGCTTCAAATTTAGGACTTGTAAATATTAGTGCTTTTGATATTTCAGCAGCTTGTTCTGGTTTTATCTATTTGCTTGAACAAGCTAAAGCCTTAGTAGAAAGTGGCTTGAAAAAAAATGTTTTAATCATAGGAGCTGAAAAAACAAGTTCCATTATAGATTATAATGATAGAAGTATTTGCATACTCTTTGGAGATGGTGCAGGTGCTGGAATTGTAAGTTTAGATAATAAAAATCATATCCTTGATGTACATACTGCAAGCAATGGTAATTATGGAGATCTTTTAATGACTCAAAGATCACAAAAATCAAGCCTATGTCAAACACTTTCGATGCAAATGAAAGGCAATGAAGTTTTTAAAATAGCAGTAAACACACTTAGCAATGATGTTGTAGAAATTTTAGCCAAAAATAACATTTTAGCACAAGAAATTGATCTTTTCATTCCTCATCAAGCTAATCTACGCATCATTAAAGCCGTCCAAGAAAAACTCAATCTAAGTGATGAAAAATGTGTGATCACTGTACAAAAATACGGCAATACTTCAGCTGCTTCTATACCTATGGCAATGAATGATGCCTATGAAGAAGGTCGGCTTAAAAAAGGAGATCTAATCTTACTAGATGCTTTTGGCGGTGGTTTTACTTGGGGATCTGCACTTTTAAAATTTGGAGGAGAGAATTTTTAATTCTCTCTTAGCTTTCCAAAAGCTTGAATTTCTACCAAATAACCCTCTGCTAAAGCACTTCCTACACAAGCTCTAACAGGTTTAGGGTAATTTTTAATCCAAGCATCATAAATTTCATTCATTGCATCAAAATCTTGCATATTAGCTAGCCAGATTTGAATTTGAATCAAATCTCCTTTGCTTGCGCCTATTTTTTCAAACAAAACATCAAGTTCTGCAAGCGCTTCTTTGGTTTGTTTTTTAATATCTCCGCTAGGTTCAAAAGCCACTTGTCCTGCAGTTTTAAAATATTTATCAAAAACAATAATTTGCGACATTCTATCGCACTCATCAAAACGCTTTATCATGCATATTTTCCTTGAAATTCTTTCATAAATTCACACAAAGTTTTGACCTGATCCAAATTAAGTGCATTATAAATACTTGCACGAATTCCTCCTAAAATTCTATGTCCTTTAAGTCCTATCATTCCAGCTTCTTCGGCTTCTTTTACAAAAAGAGGCTCTAAATCTTTATTTTTGGTAATACTAAAACTCACATTCATTAAAGATCTATCCTTTTTATCTGCATGTCCTTTATAAAATCCATTGCTTAAATCAATACATTCATAAAGCATAGTAGCTTTTTGAGAATTTTTCTCATGCACTTTATCAAGCCCACCTTGATTTAAAAGCCAATCCATTTCAAGATTAAACATATAAATGGCAAAGGTTGGAGGCGTGTTAAACAAGGAATAATTCTCAGCATGAGTCAAATAATTTAACATACTAGGAATTTGTTTATTTTTAGATCTTTCTAACATATCTTTACGGATAAAAATACAACTTAAACCCGAAATTCCAGCATTTTTTTGTACTCCGCCATAAAAAAGAGCAATATTTGAAAAATCTACTTTTCTAGAAAAAAAATCACTCGATGCATCCACAATCAAAGGAGCTTTAGTTTTAGGATAATTTTGATATTGAGTGCCGTAAATAGTATTGTTAGAACAAATATAAGCATAATCAGCATTATCACTAAATTCCACTCTAGGAATATGATTAAAATTACTTTCCTCACTACTTGCTACGGTTTTAACATTGACACCTAAAATTTGTGCTTCTTTAATCGCTTTTTTTGTCCAAACTCCTGTATTTGCATATTCACAAACCCCATTTAAAGCTAAATTCATAGGAATCATAGCAAATTGCAAACTTGCTCCACCTTGTAAAAATAATATTTCATAATCATCATTTAATCCATAAAGTTTTTTAACTTTCTCTTGTGCTCCAAAATGCACTTCTTCAAATACTTTTGTACGGTGAGAAATTTCCATTATAGAATAACCTTTACCTTGATAATCACAGAGTTCTTTTTGAGCTTGCTCTAAAATTTCTAAAGGTAAAATTGATGGCCCTGCGCTGAAATTAATTTTTCTCATAATTTATCCTTATAAAATTTTTGCTTCTTTTTGAGAAGTTTGAGAACTTAAAATAACGATATCATCACTCTTAAGATCTTCTAAGTTCGCTATTTTACCATTTTTTCTGATACAAATAAACTTTTTGCTTTTATTAAAAAAATTCTCATGTTGCAAATAAGCATTTTCCAATTTATCTAATTTTAATTCATTATAACGCATTTGATTTGCCAGTAGATGATTTAATTGCTTTTCTATATTATGGCTTTGTTTTATTTTTTCATCTATTATTTTTGGCAAAGAATTAAATTTGAAAAATTTGCTTAAATTTAAAAGCAAATTTTCATAATTTTGCATTTTATGATTCCAAAGTTGCATTAATTTTTCTTCCATTAAATCTAAACTTTGTTCTATATCTAACTTAGAATAAAACAAAGTATCTATTGCAGCTGAAGGCGTTGGAGCTCTAAAATCTGCAACAAAATCACTAATAACGTAATCAATCTCATGTCCTATAGCTGAAATAATAGGAGTTTTTGCTTTAAAAATCTCTCTTGCTAAATTTTCATCATTAAAACAAAAAAGATCTTCCCTGCTTCCTCCACCACGTGCTATAATAAGAACATCTAAATCCATATCATCAGCTTTTTTTAAAGCTTGTATAAGAGAAAAAGGAGCATTATTTCCTTGAGTTAAAGCATCAAAAATATAAATTTTTGCCAAAAAATATTCTTTATGATGAATAAGTTTTAACATATCTTGCAAAGCAGCAGAAGTTTTTGAAGTGATAATGCCTACTTTTTTAGGAAATTTTGACAGAGATTTTTTAAAGCGTGGATCAAAAAGTCCTTCTTTTTGCAAACGCTCTTTTAAAGCCAAAAACTGCGCTTCCAAATCCCCAAAACCTGCTTTTTTCATACTAGTAGCGATAAATTGATAACGACCGCTTTCAGGATATAAACTCACACTTCCACAAAGCTCTAAAAAATCTCCCACCGCTGGTTTAAATCCGACTTTTAAATTAGCTCCTTTAAACATAGCACAAGAAATACTTGATCTTTCATCTTTTAAATCAAAATACCAATGCCCTGAACCATGCAAAGTGATTTTTGAAATTTCTCCACTTAAAACTATATCATCAAAATGTGTTTCTAATAAAGCCTTTGCTTTAAGATTTAATTCTGTTGGCGTCATAGTTTTTTTGCTATAAACATTGAACTCACGCCAAAGCTAAAACTTTTATAATCAAGCATTTCAAAACCAGCATTTTTAAGCTCTAAGATAAATTCTTCCTTGCTTAAAAATCCTTCAATAGAATTTGGCAAATACTCATAAGCACTTTTATTTTTACTGATTATCCCGCCTATACTTGGTAAAATATTTTTAAGATAAAAATCTCTACAAGCTGCTATAAACCCACCCTTTTCTCTTTTTGTAAATTCCAAAACTACCAAAATACCATCTTTTTGAAGTACTCTAGCAAATTCACTTAAAGCTTTTTGTCTTTCTACAACATTGCGAATACCATAACTAATACTTAAAATATCTAAACTTTGACTTTCTAAAGGTAAATTTTGTGCCCCTGCTTCTATAAATTCGACATTTGGAAATTTTTCTTTTGCAACATTTAGCATACCGCTACTTGGATCAATGCCTTTAATATTTAAAATATTTTTTTCCATTTTTAAAGCACTCTCTTGCCAAATCTCTATCATATCCCCTGTGCCACAAGCAATATCAGCGATTTTTAAATCTTTGTTTAAATATAAACTCATCACTCTTTGACAAGCTTTTTTACGCCACGCTACATCAGCTCCAAAGCTTAAAATTCTATTAGCTTTATCGTAAGTGGGAGCAATTTGATTAAACATTTCTATAATTTTTTCTTGTTTTTGCATTTTTATCCTTTGTAAATTTTCAAATTTTTACTTAATTTTTTAAGCAATTTGCAAAATTTATTTTTATTATTGATTATTTTGGAAAAAATATTTTTATCCCTATCTTTGCAATATTTTTCATAAAGTTTGTTTAAATTTTTTATCTCTAAAAAACGATAAAAATATTCTAAAAATATTGCCAATTCAAAAAAACTATTTTCAAAAAGCTCTAAATCAAAATTTTTTAGTATATTTTTTCTAAATAAAATAATTTTTTTTCTAAGTTCTAACGCAACAAGTTGTTTAAAAAACCTATCTTTGCAATCACCTTCATAAAAAGAATTTTCCTTTATGAAAAAATCAAAATCATTAAACAAATCTTGGATTTTTTCATCACTTAAAAATAGTAATAAATCTTGATTTGAATTTTCACTTGCTAAAATATCTTGAGTTTTTTTCGTTATATCTTTAAACTTTAAAGCCAAAATATTACTCAAATTTTTATCTAAAATAGTATTCATACTTGATAAAACTATATACAAGCTTCTTGAATAAAATAAAAATTCGCATAAACTTTGCTTATCTTTTCTCTCTAAAGATAAAGTCCAATAAAATTTTAATTTTTTAAATAAATAAAATAAAAAAATTCTAAATCCATCATAAGCATTAATATAATTTGGAAAATCTAAGCTAAAATTCTGATTTTTTTCTATAATTTTAAAACATTTCTCTATATCAAAATTTTGATATTCAAAACCATATAAAACGATATGTTTAGAATTTAAATCATGATGCAATTCTTTTTGAATTTTAAAATCTTTAGGAATTTTAAATTCATTGGAACTATCCAATGTTGGAAAAAATATTTTTAAAATACAAATTTTAGGCTCTTCATAAATATCAATATAACTTTTTAAAGAGCAAAATTTAAATTCGAAGCGTTCTTTTTTAATACTCTTTCCTATAATCTTTTTTCGAGCTTTTTCAAATTTTTTTTTAGAAATTTTCTCTTCTTGGTTCTGTTCTAAAATTGAATTATTAAATTTTGTAATTTTATAAAATTCATTGCAAAAACTTTGAAATTTAACACTATGATTTGAATTTATTTGAGTATAAAAAGTTTCAAATTTAGAATTTTGAAAAGGTATATTATCTTTTTTTAAATTCTCTAAAAGAGTACAATCAGAAAGTAAAAAGTTTTTTTGAATTTCATAAACCATTAAAATAACCCTTAAAATATATGGGTTATTTTAACCTTATTTTGCTTAATGACACTTTTTGCAGCTATCAACATAAGCACAAACAGATAAATGGTTAACAAGATTACTTATCTTTTTCTCTAAATGCTCTTGATATTCATAAAGCTTAGTATCTTTAAAACTTAAATCCTCTATACTACCACACTTAGAACAAACAACATGAATATGTTCTTCCTCATAGATATCGTAACAAGTTTTTTGATTTAAAACATTGATTTCAACAACTAAACCTTGTTCTTGTAAAGTATTAAGATTTTTATAAACCGTTGCTAAAGAGATTGAAGGGTATTCTTTTTTAATTTCTGTATATAATTCATCAATATTAGGATGTTCATGTCTTTTTAAAATTTTTAAAACACATAGTCTTTGTGGAGTAGCTTTTAACTCATGTTTTTTAAGCATTTGTAGTAATTCCATTTTATTTATTCCTTGCTTTTTATAAGTAATAATAATAAAATTTTTATTAAAAAAAGTTTATATTAAATAATATTTTTTATTATTTAATAATAAAATTTTAAAACTTTCGTCAACAAACTATTGACATCTTTTTCTAAATTTTTTTCCACCTCGCTTGTTTTTCCATGTTCAATAAATTTGTCTTCATATTCAAAGCTAACAACTTTTACATGCAAATCATGTTTTTGTAAAAAATTATTAATTAAACTTTCTATACCACCAATTTTAACATTTTCACTAAAAATAAACCAAATTTTACTTTTTTCAGCAAGCTCACACAAAAGCTCTTCATCTAAAGGTTTAGCAAAAATTAAATCAATCAAATTAGCGTTATTATTCATTTCTTGCAAGGCTCTTAAAACTTGCCACGCTTTTGCCACACCTTGTCCATAACCTAAAAAAGCAATTTCACTACTATTTTTTACAAGCCATTGTGCCTTACCAAGTTTTATCTCACAAGGATTAAATTCTTTATCCAAAATAAAACTCCCTCTAGGATAACGAAAAGCAATAGGTCCTTGATGTAAATAAGCATACTCCATTATATTTTGCATCATTTGTTCATCTCTTGGGGCTAAAAGAGTGAAATTTGGCAAAGGAGCTAAAAAACTAAGATCAAAAACACCTTGATGCGTCTCCCCATCTTCGCCTACTATACCTGCCCTATCCATAGCAAAAACCACATTTAAATTCATAATCGCACAATCATGGATCACTTGATCATAAGCACGCTGTAAAAAGGTGCTATATATTGCAATAAAAGGTTTAAATCCTTCTTTTGCCATAGCGGCCATAGAAGTTACTGCATGCTGTTCTGCAATAGCCACATCCCAAAAACGATTTGGATATTTTTCTATAAGCTTATCAAGACCTGTTCCACTTGGCATAGCCGCCGTAACCCCAACAATATTTTCATATTTTGAGGCTAAATCAAGCAAATTCTTAGAAAAAATTTCAGTAGCAGATTTTTTAGTATCACTTTTTTTAACACTCTCTCCACTATCTATATCAAAAGCTCCCACCCCGTGCCATTTAGCATGTTTTCCTTCAGCTAAAGCATAGCCTTTACCCTTTATGGTTTGAGCATGTATCACACAAGGCTTTTGCATAGCTTTTGCTTGTTTTAATGCAGAAATAATTTCACCTAAATTATGTCCATCAATAGGCCCTATATATTCAAGCCCTAATTCTTCAAACAAAAGCCCAGGAGTAATAAGTTTAAAACTCTCTTCAAAACGCTTAGCCATATAAGTAGCACTATCAGGCAATATATCCAACATTTTAGCAATACGCTTTTTAAAACTTTGATAAAACTGCGTTGCCATAGCCTGAGAAAGATACTTTGAAATTGCTCCAATTGGTTTTGAAATACTCATTTCATTATCATTTAAAAGTATTACGCAAGGAAATTTAGAATCACCCAATTCATTTAAAGCCTCATAGGCCATACCCGCACTTAAAGCACCATCTCCAATCAAAGCAACAGGAATACGTTTTTCACCCTTTAAAGCAATGGCCTTACAAGCACCTACTGCCAAAGAAATAGAGGTGCTAGAATGCCCTGCTACAAAATAATCTCCCTCGCTAGGTTTTGTATAACCACTTAAACCATTGATTTGTCTTAAAGTATCAAATATTTCTTCTTTTCCACTTAAAAGCTTGTGTGTATAAGACTGATGTGACACATCAAAAATAAAAGGATCTTTTTTTGCATCAAAAACCAAATGCATTGCTATACTAAGTTCTACAGCACCCAAATTTGAACTTAAATGCCCACCATTTTTACTCACAACTTGTATGATTTTTTCACGCATAGATGCTGCTAAATTTTCTAATTCTTTTAAACTTAGCTTTTCTAACTCTTCTTGAGTATGGGCAAATTTTTTACTCATTATTCACCATTTTTTTAATTTTAGTTAGACGAGAGTTAAGATTGGATTCTATATTGCCTGCGTCACTTATAATAACAACACTTCCTTTGCTAATTGCATCATCAAGACTTATTTTAATATGAGCATTCTGATCAAATTGCTCTTTTAAATACTCATAATCCTCTGCATTAACCTTAAGCTCAATTACACTAGCACCCTTAAGCTCGCCGATTAAATCTTTGGCCAAAGCATAAGCTATCTTACTTGAATTTAGTTCAAGCTCTTTTAAGATTACTTCTTTAGCGATATCTATAGCAGTATCTGCTAATTCTTTCTCATTTTTTTCTATGAAATTTTCAAGATTTTCGCAAGCATTATCGAGTTTGGCTATACTTTTTAAATACTTATCTTTAAAATCACTCAATTCCTTTTGAAATTCTTCTTTTGCTTTCTCATAACCTTCTTTGGCAAATTTTTCTTTAGCATTTTCAAGTTCTGAATTTAAGCGGTTATTAAATTCATTCTCTTGACTTTCTATTTGCATTTGAAGTTTAATAATATTGCTTGACATTTCATCTGTTTTTTTAAGCAAATCTTCAACAAAACTTGGTTGAAATGTTGGAATTTGAGTTTCCATAACAGCTTGCGTAGGGGCAATGGCTTGATTTTCTTCGACTAGTTTTTCATCATTTAAAGATATATTAGCATTTTCTTCATCTGGAGTTTGAGTATGTTTTTTTTCACCTGTATGATTATCAAATTCTGAAATAACTTTAAAACGATATCCTTCAACAACATGCTGATCAGAAGCCCCACCAGAAATTACATTGCTACGATTAACCATCTCTCACCTACTCTATCATTTCATCCGCATCGCCTGTTTGAACAAGACCTTGTTCTGCAAGTTTTTGCACCACTTCAACAACCTTTCTTTGTGCATCTTCAACATCTTTAACACGCACAGCACCCAAAAAACCCATTTCTTCAAGAAAAGCTTCGCTTGCACGCGTAGACATATTGGCTAAGAATTTTTGCTTTAACTCTTCACTTGCACCTTTTAAACCTATCATTAAATCACGCTTATCGGCTACTTTTAAAATTTCTCTTATAGCTTGAGTGCTAAGTTTTTGTATATCATCGAAAGTAAACATAAGCTCTTTAATAGTCTCTGCTAAGCGTTCATCACTTTGTTCAATATAAGTAATGGTTGATTTGCTTGCTTTTTGACCCAAACGATTAAGCACTTCTGCTACCGCTCTTGGGCCGCCCACTTCAACCTTATAAGAGGTAAGACTTTCAAGCTTGCTTTCTAGCACTGCAGAAACTCTTTTAATAATACTTGGAGAAATATCGCCAAGATTTGCCATTCTTATAACCACCTCAGCCCTTAATTCATCACTAAAATACTCTAAAGTTTCTGCCGCATGAATAGAATCCATGTGTGCCAAAATAAGAGCGATGGTTTGTGGGTGCTCTTTGGTAATAAAGTCTGCAAGTTGCTGTGGTTTAATTTGCGCCAAATAAGCAAAATTTTGATTATTCTCCATACTTTTAGTGAGTTTTTCAAGAATTTTATTTGCAATCTCTGGCCCAAAAGTACGAAAAAGTATTTCTTTAGCATATTCCAAACCACCACTTTTAATATATTGATTTGATTGAAGCAGAGTGTAAAATTCTTCTAAAACTGCAGTAGCTACGGATCTATCAACATTTTTAGCCATAGCAATATAACGTGAAATTTCTGTGATTACATCAATTTCCATATGTGAAAACACAGAAGTGGTTGCATCTTCGCCAAGTTGTATAAGAAATATCGCTACCTTCTCAGGCATCGATAAATCATCATAGACCATTTTTTGTTCTTCACTTAGCTTTATCATCACATATCCTTTTCACCAAATTCGCTATCATTTTGAATTAAGTTTTGCAAAAGTGCTGCAATTTCCTCACCTTTATCACTTACCAAACCACGCAATTTTTGAAGCAAAACCTCATACTGGATAGAATCTTCATTGAAGTTATCCCCAAAACCAAGTTGTTCTTCAACTTTTTTCCTTGCTGCATTAAATTTCTCTAAAGCATCTTCAGCATCATCTAAAACAGCATTTGGACCTTGCTGCATTTCCTCTTGTGCTGCGACATCTTCAAGCATTTTTTGAGTAAATGGAGCAATAACTTTTTTGTAAAAAATAAAAAGTAAAATCGCTGCAATAAAGTATTTAGCCGGCGGAATAAATGGCTCAACAAAACGATTGTAAAAAGTTTTAACTTTACTCTCAACTCTAATCGACTCACGATGAAATGGTAAATTTTGCACCACAACACTATCACCTCTAGTAGCACTAAAATTAATAGTATTTTTAACTATACTCTCAACACTTGCAAGCTCTTCTTTAGTCAATGGGACATATTCGCTTTTCACATCCCCATTTTCATCAACCACATCTTGATATTTTCCATCTATAGTGACAGCTGCTGAAGTGCGTAAAACTGTTGCAAATTGTTTTTTGGTATTTGTAATAGTTTTAGAAAGTTCATTATTTGTAGTAACTTGATTTTTTTTATAAGTGTCAATTTGACCTTTATTGTCAAGTCCTTCAACAGGACCTATATTAGAAACAGCACCTGGAACACCCTGAATTTCTGGATCTTTTCTACCTGTTCTTTCCTCGTTTAAAGTTTGCTCACTACGCACTATAGGATTTGGATCATAAATTTCACTTTGAGATTCTTGCTTGGAAAAATCAAAATCTATATTTACACTCACTTTTACTTTATCCATGCCACCTGCAAAAGGAGCTAAATTTTCTATAATCTTATCTTCTAAAGCTTTTTCTTGATCGCTTTTAAATTTAATTTGCGCACGAACCAAGTCATCTTCATATGCTTCTTGCTCATCTAAAGGCACGCCACTTTGATCACTAATCTTAACATTTTCTTTAGTAAGTTTTGGAACTGCCGCTGAAACAATATTTTTTATACCATCAATTTGTTTTCTAGTAAGCTTTAAGCCTTCACGAACATTAACAACAACTGAAGCTGTAGGCGGAATTTGCCTTTCGGTAAAAACACTATCTTTAGGAAATGCTATGTGTACAACAGCACTACGAATAGGTTCTAAAGTCTCAATAGTTCTTGCAAGTTCGCCTTCTATGGCTCTTTGGTATTTTACCCTTTGCTCTTCATTTGTAGCTCCAAAAGCTTGAGTATCAAAAGCTTCAAAACCCACGCGACTATCTTTTATAAGACCTTCGCTTGCAATAAACATTCTTTGACGATAAACCTGATCTTGTGGAACTAAAATTTTATTTTCACTTTCTAATTTATAGGGAATATTATTTTGTTCAAGTTTAGCTACAATTGCAGCAGAAGAACTTGGGCTTACATTTTCAACTAAAACTGCATATCCATTATTTGCATTACTACCACTTCCACGAAATAAAGCTAAAAAAACCAAAAACCCAACCACTACTACAATAGATGCAGCAATCACTATACGCTGCTTGCGAGTTAAATTTTGATAAAGTTGCCCAATTTGATGAAGCATATTTTTAAAATCCATTAATTCTCATCCCTTAGTTTAGCGAATTTTACATATTTTTATTTGATTTATCTATCTTAAAATCTTATCAAATTCTGTAAAAAATTTTTCATTTTCATAAGATGTTCCTATAGTAATGCGTATAGCATTTAAATCATAGCTTTTTAAATTTCTTATTATTATACCCTTTTTAAGCAATTTTTCAGACAAATCTGTACTATTTTTTTCATCAAAAAAATAAGTGATGAAATTTGTATAACTATCAATGATTTTAATATCATATTTTTTAGCAAATTCTTTATAAAGCTCCATTTGAGAAAAATTATTCTCTAAAGTTTTTTTAGTAAATTCATCATCATCTATTGCTGCAACTGCTGCTTTTAAAGCAAGATTGCTCACATTAAAAGGAGCACGAAGCTTGTAAAATGCATTAATAATATTAGCATTAGCTATACCATAACCAATGCGTAAGCCTCCTAATCCATAAAGTTTAGAAAAAGTTCCCAAATAAAGTGCATTGTCAAATTCTTTAATCAATTCACAAGGTTCTAAATGTTTTTTGCTATCTTTAAAACTTGCAAATTCATTATAAGCTGCATCAATCACAACTAAACAATCCTCATCCACACCTTTAATAAACTTGGTCACTTCACTTGCATCCAAACACTCGCCTAAAGGATTATTTGGTAAGCATAAGAAAATGAGTTTAATTTCATCTTTGTGTGCTTCATAAAGCTTTTTAAACTCATTTAAATCATGAGTAATGCTTTGAGTTTTATAACACTTTGCACCGCATTGTTTGGCATAAATTTCATACATAGCAAAGGTAACTCCAGCTTGTAAAAAAGCATTTTTAGAATTTAACTTAGCATGTATAACAAATTCAATCACTTGATCACTACCTGCACCAATGATAATATTTTCATTTTGAACTTTATATTTTTGAGCCAATGTGCTTTTAAGTTCTATCATACTATCATCAGGGTAAAGATGAGCTTTGTTTGCATTTTGTCTTAAACATTCTATGGCTTTTGGTGGCGTACCAAAAGGATTTTCATTACTTGCTAATTTTATCACTTCTTTAACGCCATATTCTTTAGCAATAACTTCTATATCTTTGCCGGGTTCATAATTGCTTAAATGATTTAAAAATTCATTAAATTTCATCTTTTTCTCCTGATAAATAAGATCCAAGCCAAACAATCTCTTGTATATCTTTTAAGGCTTTTTTTACATTTTCATCATCAATATGCCCTTCAAAATCTATATAAAAACTGTGTAAAAATTCTTTTGATTTTACAGGACGAGATTCAAGCTTAGTAAGATTAATATTTTCTTTTTTAAACTGCTCTAATAAAAAGCTAAGCCCCCCAGGTTTATGTGCTGTGTGTGCTAAAATAGAAGTTTTACAATTTGGCATTTTAGGATTTTTAATATCGCTTAAAATTAAAAATCTTGTTTTATTGGCTGCATTATCTTCTATTTTATCAAAAAGCACAGGCACATTATAAAGCTTAGCCGCTATTTTAGAGCAAATTGCTGCCGCATATTTATCTTGCGAAGCTAAATAAGCCGCATTAGCTGTAGATTTTGAAGGAACAAATTCTATAGCACTAAGTTCATGACTTTCTAAAAATTTACGACATTGATTATAACCTTGCGGATGCGAATAAATGCGTTTGATTTCTTTTAAATTTTCATTAATCCCCACAAAAGAATGATGAATATCCATATAAATTTCACCAAAAATTTTAAGCTCATTATACTTACCTAAACAATCTAAAGTAATACCTACTGCACCTTCGGTATTATTTTCTATAGGTACAACACCGTATTTTGCTTCTTTGTTACTTAACTCTTTAAAAACATCTTCGATATTGGCCAAGGCTATATAACGACTCATCGCACCAAAACGACTTCTTGCTGCTTGATGCGTATAAGTTCCTTCAGGTCCTAAATAAGCTACAGTTTGAGGCATTTCTAAATTTCTTGAAACTGCAAAAATTTCTTGATAAATTGCCTCTATGGCATTTTGATCTAAAAGTCCTAAATTTGCATTTTTTAAACGATTGATAATGGCTCTTTCACGCTCAGGACGATAAATACTTCCCCCACTACTTTGTTTAAGCTCACCTATACTTTTAACATAAGTCATTCTTTCATTTAAAAGATCTAAAATTTTATCATCAACCGCATCGATTTTATTTCTAAATTCTTCTAAATTTGGCATTTTAGATCCTTTAAAAACTCAAAAACACTAGGGTAAACTCCATCAAGCAAATCCGTATCAAGCCCTTTTGTGTCGCTTATCTTGCCGCTTAAAACTAGCAAGGTTTTCATGCCAAGTTCTTTTGCCTTAAGCAAGTCACCCCTAAAATCATCACTAATGATTTTAATATCTTCAAAATCGATTTTTGAATTTTGTCTTCTTATCAAATTTAAAGCTTCTTTATAAAAAACAATGCTAGGCTTACCTACAACCTCGTATTCAAAATCAATAGCATTTTTAAGCATAGCCATAATGCTACCTACACCAGGATAAGGCCTACCATCTTTTTTATAAATACTAGTTTCGTGCATAGCTATAAATCTAACTTCTCTTCTAGCCAATTCTATCATAGTGGCAAAATCTTTAAATTTAAAATCATCATAGCTAGCCACAAGCACAGCACTAGGATTTACAAAATCGAGCTCAAAACCAAGATTTTCAAGACTTTTTACAAACTCATCTGCACCAAAAGCCGCAACTTTACAAGGTCTTAAAAGGTGTTTTAAAACGCTGAAAGGATCAATATAAGCATTTTCTTTTATAGCCAATCCTTTTTGCTGTAATTTTTCTAAAAAATCAAGTTTTTTTGTATTGTTAGTAATGATAACATAAGGAAGATTTTTTGCATTTAAAAAATCAATTAATTCTTTAGCACCATAGATTAAAGATTTATCATGATCAGAAATTAAAGTCCCTTGAACATCTAAAAAAAACATTTTAAGCCTTTAAAAATTTCTCTTCTAAAGCGATTTGATCTTCAAAATTTTCTCTTTGACGGATCAATCTTACCTGTCCTTCTTCAAGGGCTAATTCGCAAACTTTATTACGAGTATTGTAATTACTACTCATACTAAAACCATAAGCTCCAGTATTTTTAATAACCATTATATCACCACTTTGAGTGCTAGGCAAAGACCTTGCTTTAGCAAAAAAGTCCCCACTCTCACAAATTCCACCTACAACATCACATAAACTCTCTTCGCCTTGATTATAAGGTAAGATTATTTCATGATAAGCCTCGTATAAACTTGGGCGTATAAGATCATTCATCGCTCCATCTACTACAACAAAACGCTTGGTTTTATTTTGTTTTTCATAAAGCACTGAACAAACAAATTCTCCACTTTTAGCAACTAGATACCTTCCAGGCTCCATTCCTATAGTTAAATCAAGCCCATGAAGTTGTGCTAATATACCTTGTGCATAATCATAAAGATCAGATTCACACTCATCTTTTTCATAAGCCACACCCAAACCACCGCCTATATCAAAAAATTTAAGATCGATTTGCAAGGCTTTTAACTCTCTTACAAGTTTTGCAACGATGCCTGCTGCTTCATGAATGGGAGAAATATCTAAAAGTTGCGAACCTATATGAAAATGCACTCCAACGGGCTCTAAAAAAGATGAATTTTTTGCATAAAGATACATTTTTCTTGCTATATCAATTTCAACACCAAATTTATTTTCATTTAATCCTGTAGAAATATAAGGATGAGTTTTTGCATCAACATTTGGATTAACACGAATACTGATTCTTGCCTTTAGATTAAGTTCTTTAGCCACACTTTCTAAAAGCATCATTTCAGCTTCACTTTCAAGGTTAATATATAAAATATCATATTCTAAAGTTTGCCTTAACTCTTCTTTGGTTTTTCCTACTCCGCTAAAAATAATCTTATAAGCTTTTGCTCCTGCTTTTAAGGCACGCTTTACCTCGCCTATACTCACACAATCAAATCCACTATCTAAATTTGCAAGCATTTGCAATAAACTTAAATTTGAATTGGCTTTTACAGCGTAAAAAATTTGAGATTTTCTAGCCTTAAAAGCCTCTTTGAGATTTAAAAAACGCTCTTTTATGAAATCAAAATTGTAAATATAAAAAGGAGTATTAAATTCTTGTTTTAATTGTTTATAATCCATATTTAACCTTTAATTTTTATAATTTTACTACACAAAGCTTAATTTATCGATGCTTATAATACATATAAGCACTTAAACAACCTAAAATTATAATAGGCACTACAATGCCAATTTCACTTGCAATCACACTATTTTCGCTTAATCTAGTAAGCAAAAACAAGACTCCCCAAATCATCAAAGTCGCTACAAAAGCTATAAAAGTTACAATAGCAAGATTAAAAAATCTTGCTATTACAGGAAAAAAATAATACATAATAAGCATTAAAAATGGTGCAAAAAAAGGAGTAAAAACAAATTTATAAAGATTGATTTTAAGAGCATCTGTATTGACATTTTGCGCCTTAAAAAGCTCAAAACTTTCAAGTGCGTCAGATATTGAATAATCACTATTACTAGCAACCCCTTCTATAATCTTTGGTTTAAAACCCTCAAGTGATTTAAGCTCGGAGAAATCTTGTATCTTTAAACCATCATTAGCAAGTTCATAATTTTTAGGTAATAATGTAATATTACCATCTCGCAAAATCCAACTTTCACCTTCAAAATGGGCATTTTTAGCACTTACAAAAGAGCTTAAATTTAAATCATTGATATTAAAAATTTTTATATTTTGAGCACTATTTTGTCCATTGTTTATCTTTGAAATATAAACAAAATTATTGTTAAATTTCAAAAACACTTCTCCACTTTGATTCATAATAGTGCCATTTTTTAAAATATTTCTCTTATAATCATTTGCATAAGCAAAAGAAGTAAAATTCAATCCTATATAAATACAACAAAAAAATAAAGCCCATAAAAAAGGAAATAAAATAACATAATTTCTGCTCAGTCCTAACGCATAAAGACTTACAAATTCATTTGCTCTGATCATAGAAATCAAAGAAACTACCAAAGCAAAAATCAAAGAAATGGGTAATACATAAGGCACTGCCGAGAAAGATAAAAACATAACATAAAGCAAATCAAGATTTGCAGCTTTTGGTAGATCTTTAAAATTTAAGAGCAAATCAATACCGCAATAAAAACCAAGTAAAGAAAAAAATATAATAAAAAAATTTTTTAGATAAATCCCTGAAATAAAACGAAAAAATATCCACATCTTAAGCCTTTAGGCTGTATTTGGATGATATAGCAGACAAATCATCATTTTCAATAAGCTCAAGCAAAGCTTTTTTTGTATGCTCTAAAACTTTGCTTAAGGTTATTTCTTCTTCGGGTTTAAATTTACCTAAAACATGGGAAATCACATTTTCACCCTTTCCCACTCCTATACGCACTCTTTCATAATCATTTCCACATAAAGTATCTATGCTTTTAAGCCCATTATGTCCACCACTTGAACCGCCTTTTTTAAAGCGCAAGGCTCCTAAATTTATATCTATATCATCATGGATAACTATCATTCTTTCGCATTTATAAAAATCATTCACTGCTTTTACACTAAGTCCTGAATTATTCATATAAGTGCTAGGTTTAAGAAGAAGTAAAGAAGAACCTATTTTAAAAAGTTCTCCTTTAAATTTAGAGTTTGTAAGATTTGTAAAATTGCTTTCTTTTAAAAGCAAGTCAATTAGCATAAAACCGACATTATGACGGGTATTTTCATACTCTACGCCTATATTGCCAAGCCCTACGACTAAAATCATCTAGCTTTTTCTACACCTACAACCGCTACTCTATCAGCATCAATCATAGTTACTCCCGCAGGAACTACAATATCACGAACAAGTAAAGCATCACCCACATCAAGTTTACTTACATCAAGTTCGAAGAAATTTGGTAAATTTTCAGCTGCACATTTTACTTTTAATCTTCTTTTTGATTGGATTAAAACACCTTTATTTTTAAGACCTATAGCTGTTCCTGTGATTTTAACTGGAACCATGTATTTAGAAATCACACCTTTTTGTGCAACTTTTAAATCCACATGTTTAAGTTCTGCAGTTACAGGATCTTTTTGATAATCCACAACTACAACGCTTAAAGTTTGAGAACCTACTTTTACATCAAAAATTAAAGTAGTTTTTTTACGAACTTCCTTAATAAACTCATTTACTTTAAAAGCGGCATTGATGTTTTCTAATCCTTTTCCATAGATGTTTGCGATTAGATAACCATCTCTTTTTAAAGCTTTAGCAGCTTTTCTACCGATACTCTCTCTAACGATACCTTCTAACATCTTTTGTCCTTTCTTAAAAAATGAGCTTTGATTATATCTAATTTTGGCTTATGGAAAAGTAAATTTATAGCTTCTTTAATTTCTTTAAGATATAATTTGTTTTATAAATTATGTTAATTTAAGGCTTCATGTGAATGAAAAATTCAATATCAATATAGCTTGGTTTTTAATAATCTTAGGTGGGATTATAGAATGCTTTTGGGTAAACGGACTTAAATATTCTACAGAAATTTGGCATTATATTTTAACAGCCATTGGAGTTTGTATTTCTTTTACTTGCTTTTTAAAAGCTTGTGAAAGACTTGAAGTAAGTATTACTTATAGTGTTTTTGTAGGCATTGGCACTGTTGGGGTGGTTTTAAATGAAATGTTTATTTTTAACGAGGCTGTTTCTATAGTTAAACTTGTGCTTATAGCGATTTTACTTTTAAGCATTATAGCCCTTAAATGGGTAAGCAAGGAAGCTTAGTTATGGAATGGTTTTATTTGTTTTTAGCTACTGCTTGTGAAATTTTTGGTGTGGTGATCATGAAAGAACTTGTAAGCACTAAAAACAAGCTTTACCTTTTGGCTTTGATTGTGTGTTTTGGATTTTCTTTTACTTTTTTAAGCTTAAGTATGCAAAATATCGCTATGAGTGTTGCTTATGCTATATGGACAGGAGCTGGAACTGCTGGTGGGGTAATGATAGGAGTACTTTTTTATAAAGAAAGTAAAAGTTTTTTAAAACTTTTTTTAATCGCTGTGATTATTGCTTGTACAGTAGGTTTAAAATTTCTTTCTTAAGGATTTTTTGTGCAAATTTATGTAAGTGGAATACATACTGATGTAGGAAAAACACATTTTAGTGCAGCTTTTTGTGCGAATTTTAACTATGATTATTTTAAACTCATTCAAGCAGGAACTCCAACAGATAGCGAGTTTATTGCAAAATTTAGCCCAAAAACAAAAATTTTTAAAGAGGGTATTTTTTTGCAAACTCCAGCTTCCCCTCATCTTGGAAAAATCAAAGAAAAGCTTGATTATAAAGCTTTAGATATCATTTTACCAAAAAGTGAGAACCTACTTATTGAGCTTGCGGGTGGGCTTTTTTCTCCTATGGATGAAAATTACACTATGATTGATTTTGTGAATATTTTCAAACACCCTACGATTTTAGTAGCAAAATACTATCTTGGAAGTATTAATCATATTTTACTTAGCATTGAAGCTTTAAAGCAAAGAAATATTAATATTTTAGCCCTTGTGATGATGGGTAAAAAAGATATCTTGCAAGATGATTTTATAAAAAATTATGCAAAAATTCCTATAATCAATCTTGATTTTTTTGATGAAAATAACATTTTAAATCAAGATTTTAAAGAGCAAATGCAAGAAATTTTGCAACTTAAAATTCCTTAAAAATTTGTTCTAAACTCTCTACTACATAAACGATTTGTTCTTTTGTGATGATGTAAGGAGGCATAAAATAAATCGTATTTGCTAAAGGTCTTAAAAGCAAACCTTTTTCTAAGGCTTTTTGAAATACAAAAAGTCCCACGCGTTCGTGTTTATGGCTTAAAATATCAAAAGCACTGATCATTCCACAAGTTCTAAAATTTCCTAAAAAATCAAATTTTTTAAGTTTTGAAAATTCTTGCTGGATAAAGGTGCTTAAAATTTGATTTTTTTCTAAAATATTTTCATTTTCAAAGATATCTAAAACCGCATTAGCTGCTGCACAAGCTAGAGTGTTTCCTGTATAACTATGAGAGTGTAAAAAGGCTTTTTGTTCGCTATAGGGTGCATAAAAGGCATTATAAATTTCATCCTTTGTAAGCACTACAGAAAGAGGCATAAATCCTCCTGTAATCCCCTTTGAAAGACAGATAAAATCGGGGCTTTGTTTGCATTGATGCAAGGCAAACAAAGTGCCTGTGCGTCCAAAACCCACTGCAATTTCATCAAAAATCACTTGCACATTAAAATCATGGCAAAGCTTGATCACTTCATCAATAAAACCAGCTTCATACATGTGCATATTTCCCGCACATTGCACCAAGGGTTCAAGTATAAAAGCGCAAATTTCATTCGAGTGTTTTTCTAAAATATCTTTTAAAATTTCAAGCTCTTTAGTATAGTCTTTACCTTGTGGCACAGGAGTGCTTAAACACTCTAAAAGCAAGGTTTTGTAAGTATCTTTATAAAGTGCAACATCGCCCACACTTAAAGCCCCTAAGGTTTCGCCATGATAGGAATTGCTTAGGGATAAAAATTTATTTTTTTTCAAACCTTTATTTAAATGATAATGAAAACTCATCTTAAGTGCTACTTCAATGGCACTTGATCCATTATCCGCATAAAAACATTTATTAAAATCACGCCCCACTTTTTCACAAAGTCTCGTAGAAAGCTTGATGATAGGCTCATGTGTAAAACCTGCTAAAATCACATGCTCAAGCTCATCAACTTGTTTTTTGATGGCATTTGCGATTTTTTCATTACAATGACCAAAAAGATTTACCCACCAAGAACTCACACAATCCATATAAGCCTTATCATCAAAATCATAAAGCCATACGCCTTTTGCTTTTTTTATAGGGATTAAAGGTAGGGTTTCGTGATCTTTCATTTGTGTGCAAGGATGCCAAATGTGTTTTAAATCGAGATTTTTTAAGATTTGATTTTGCATTATAACTTCTTTTTTAAAAATATTTTGGCAAAATAATACTTTAAATTTTTAAATTTACAGGAAAAAAATGAAGCTTGAAAAAATTTTGCAAGATCTAGAGCAAAATCACAATCTAAGAACTCTAACGCCTTTAAAACATGAAAATAAATTTGTTTATAAGCAAGATCAAAAACTTTTAAATTTAGCAGGAAATGATTATCTTTATTTGGCGTCTTCTAAAGAGTTAAAAGCTGAGTTTTTAAACACCCTAAAAGAGCAAGATTTGTTTTTTTCAAGTTCGAGTTCAAGAAGTTTGAGTGGAAATTTTGAAATTTATGAAGAATTAGAAAGTTTTTTAAAGACTAAATTTAAAGATAAGGAAATTTTACATTTTAATAGTGGTTATCATCTAAATATCTCTTGTATAGCAGCACTTTCTAGCGTTTCTAAGACGCTTTTTTTAGCCGATAAATTTATTCATGCAAGTATGATTGATGGCTTAAAACTTGGTGGGGCTGATTTTTTTCGTTTTCATCACAAAAATATGAATCATTTAGAGAGTTTGATCCAAAAACATTATGAAAATTATGAAAATATCATCGTTTTAAGCGAAGCTTTGTTTAGTATGGATGGAGATTTTAGCGATTTTAAAACTTTGTGTGAGCTTAAAAAGCGTTATGATAAAATCAAGCTTTATATAGACGAAGCACACAGCGTGGGTTGTTTTGATGAAGAGGGTTTGGGGCTTGTTAAAAAACTAGCCTTGGAAAATGAAGTGGATTTTTTGGTTTTTACCTTTGGAAAAGCCCTTGCTTCCATAGGTGCTTGTATGATATGCGAGGAAAAATATAAAAAATTTTTCATCAACAAAGCTAGAGCTTTTATTTATTCTACAGCCTTGCCACCTATTAATATAGCTTGGACGCAATTTATTTTTAAAAAAATGCCTTATTTTAAGAAAGAAAGAGAAAAATTAGAGCTTTTAAGCACTTTTTTTAAAAGTAAATTGCAAGAAAAAAATCACACTGTTTTAGGTGATGCTTATATTATTTGCTTGCTTTTAGGTGAAAATAAAAAAGCCTTAGAAATTTCACAAAAACTCCAAAAAGCTGGATTTTTTGCTCCTGCGATCAAAGAACCTACCGTGCCAAAAAATACAGCTAGAATTCGTTTTTCTTTGCACGCAGGACTTAACACAGAAGAACTTGAAAGGATAATAGAGCTTTTATGAAATATGAATTTTTATGTAAAAATCCTGATTCAAAAAAACTTATAGTGGTATTTGGAGGGTTTGCTTCACATCCTAGTCATTTTTCGCATTTAAAAAGCAATAAAAATGTGATTTTATTTTATGATTATGAAAATTTTGATTTAAATTTTGATTTCAAAGCTTTTGATGAACTTTTTTTAATCGCTTTTTCTATGGGAGTTTACGTAGCAAATAGACTTTTAAAAGAGCTTCATTTTAAACAAAAAATAGCCATAAATGGCACAAATTTAGGCATAGATAAATTAAAAGGAATTCATCCTACAATTTTTAAAAAAACCCTGCAAAATTTTAAATTAAAATATTTTAAAGAAGTTTTATTTGAAGAACGCAAAAGCTTAGCCAAAGATTTTATTTTTAAAGATGAAAAATCTTTGAAAATAGAGCTTGAAAAACTTTTTGACTTTGCTTTAACAAAACAAGAAGAAAATTTGCTTTGGGATAAGGTTTATTCAAGTAAAGAAGATGAAATTTTTCCACCAAATGCCTTGAAAAATAGTTTTAAAAATTTGATTTTTTTAGATGAACCGCATTTTGCTTTTTTTCATTTTAAAACTTGGGATGAGCTTTGAATTTTTTAAAAGCAAAAGATTATGAAAAACATGCAAAAGTGCAAGATTTTATGGGTTTAAAACTTTGTGAAATTTTAAAAGATTTAAAAATTTCACATTTTGAAAAAGTATTTGAATTTGGTTGTGGTAGGGGTGAATTTAGCAAAAAACTTCAAAATTTCATTACTTTTAATGAGTATTTAAAAAACGATATTTTAAACTTTAAAGAAAATTCTAATATTTTAATTTTTGATATGAATGAAATTGCAAAACAGGATTTAAGTAAAGAGAAATTTGATCTTATTGTTTCAAATGCAACTTTGCAATGGCTTGATTTAAAACGCATTATACCAAGTCTTAGAAATATGCTAAATCAAAATGGAATTTTACTTCTTTCTACTTTTGCAAAACAAAATTTAAAAGAAATCAAACAAAGTACGGGTTTTGGTTTAAATTATTTTAGCTTAAATGAATTAGAGCAAATTTTTAAAGTCTATTTTGATGAAGTAAAAATCACTCAAGAACTCATAGAATTAAGCTTTAATAATACTTTAGATGTTTTCAGGCATTTAAAATTAAGCGGTGTAAATTCTTTAGGATTTTATCCTTTAAATAAAAGTTTTTTAAAAGAATTTGAAGAAAAATTTCAAAACAAACTCACTTATCATCCTGTATTTATTTTATGCAAAAATGATATAAAATGAATTTTTTGTGTTATAATCCAAAAATTAAATTTTTACACAAGGAAAACTAAATGAAAAAGTTTATAGTATTTTTTGGGATTTTGTTTTTTGTTTCGTGTTTAAATGCACAAAATTTAAGTATTTTCGCGGCTTCTTCAGCTTCAAAGGCAATGAGTGAAGTTAAAGATGAGTTTTTAAAAACACATCCAAAAGATAAAATAGAATTGGTTTTTGGTGCTTCTGGAAAATATTATGAGCTTTTAAAACAAGGGAGAGAATTTGATCTCTTTTTTTCAGCAGATACTAAATATGCTAAGGCTATTTATGATGATAAAAATGCCTTAATAAAGCCAAAAGTTTATGTTTTAGGAGTTTTGGCTTTGTATAGTTTGGATGAAAATTTACTCCAAGGAGGTGTTGAAAATTTAAAAGAAAAGGCAGGTAAAATCACGCATCTAAGCATAGCCAATCCTAAAGTAGCTCCTTATGGAGTAGCGGCTAAAGAAGTACTTGAAAATTTGGGTTTAAATGAGCTTTTTAAAGACAAAATCGTTTTAGGCGAAAATATCTCAGTACCTGTTTTACATGTAGATAGTAAAAATGCAGATATAGCTATAGTGGCTTATTCTTTAGTTTCTCCTATCAATCATCCTAAAGGTAAAACAAGCATTATTAATCCAAAGTATTTTAGCCCTTTAGAGCAAAGTTATGTCATAACAAAATACGCTAAGGATAAAAAATTAGCCTTTGAATTTAGTGAATTTATTAGTTCTTCAAAAGCAAAAGAGATTTTTAAAAAATACGGATTTAGCACACCATGAACCTTATAAAAGGACAAATTTGTGAACTTTTAAATCAAGAGGATATAGTTATTGTTAAAATACTTTCTAAAGAAGTGATTTTTAATGTTTTAATGCTTGAATTAAAATCTTTAGAAAATTTAAAAATTGGTGCGAGTGTAGAACTTCTTTTTAAAGAACATGAGCTTTGTTTTAGCACAAGCAAAACTCTTTTAAGTGTTGAAAATTCTTTTTTAGCTAAAATTACAAAAATTAAAAAAGGCGAACTTTTGTATCAGGTATTTTTTGATTTTAAAGGTAATGAGCTTTCTAGTATCATCACTAAAGAAAAAGCCTTAGAACTTGAACTTTGTGAAAATCAAGAATGGCTTTGTTTTGTAAAAGCAAATGATATTGTATTAAGGAGTCATAGTGCTTGATCCAGCTTTTTTACAAACCCTTTATCTTACTTTTAAACTTGCTTTTATCACGACTTTTATTCTTTTTTTTATCGGTGTTTTTTTAGCTTATTTGTTAAGTTTTGTGCGTTTTCCTTTTAAAACAATCCTTCAAAGCTTTATTTCTTTACCTTTGATTTTACCTCCTAGTGTTTTGGGATTTTATCTACTTGTAACTTTTTCGGCTAATAGTTTTTTAGGGCAAGTTTTAAAAGAATATTTTAATCTTTCTTTAGTTTTTAGTTTTGAAGGCCTTGTTTTTGCTTCTTTGATTTTTTCTTTGCCTTTTATGGTAAATCCTTTACAAAGTGCCTTTTCATCGATCAATCCAAATTTGCTCGATGCTTCTTATAGTTTAGGTAAAAGTAAAATTTATACTCTTTTTAGAGTGATTTTACCTAATTCTAAAGCAGGAATTTTTAGTGCTTGTGCGATGAGTTTTGCTCATACTGTGGGTGAATTTGGAGTCGTGATGATGATAGGAGGACATAAACAAGGCGAAACTTTAGTGGCTAGTATAGCTATTTATGATGAACTTGAAATCTTAAACTATAGCTTAGCCCATCAATATGCTTTTATATTGTTTATTTTTTCTTTTTTAGTGCTTTTTAGTCTTTATTTTGTCAATAAAAAAATGAGTTTTCAATGATAAAAATTGATATCAATCATCCTATGAATACCGCTAAAGGAAGGATGGATTTAAATTTTAAAAAAGATATAGAATCAGGAAAAATTACTGCACTTTTTGGCGAAAGTGGAGCAGGAAAAACTACTCTTTTAAAAATCATAGCAGGGCTTATAAGACCTGAATTTGGGCGTATAGAAGTAGATAATGAACTTTGGTTTGATTCTTCAAAAAATTTTAGCTTAGCTTTACAAAAAAGAAAAATTGGTTTTGTTTTTCAAGATTATGCGCTTTTTCCAAATATGAATGTAAAAGAAAACATCGCCTATGCCGCTAGTTCTAAAGCAAAGGTTAGTGAGCTTTTAGCCTTAATGGGTCTTGAAAATTTGGCTAAAATTTATCCTAAACATTTAAGCGGAGGACAAGCACAAAGAGTAGCTTTAGCAAGAGCTTTAGCAAGGGAGCCAAAAATTTTGCTTTTAGATGAGCCTTTAAGCGCTTTGGATTTTAAAATGCGTGCCAATTTACAAGATGAATTGGCTAAAATTTTAGAATATTTTAAGATAAGCACTTTATTGGTAAGTCATGATTTAGCTGAAATTTATAAGTTAAGTCATAGAATTTTAGAGCTTAAAAATGGAAAAATCATTAAGGATTTTCCTAAAAATGAATTTTTTACTCATTCAAGTATTAGTGCGAAATTGCGTTTGAGTGCAACTTTGCTAGAAATTAAAAAAAGTGATATTTTAGTGGTTTTAACTTTGCTTTTAAATCAAGACATTATTAAAATTACTCTTAGTGAAGAGGAATTTTTAAAAGCTTATCAAGATATAAAAATAGGCGACACTCTCATACTTTCAGTAAAAGCTTTCAATCCTTTAATTCTTAAATAATACATACTTAATTATGATTTCAAATAAAAAGGATAAGTAAAAAATATTAGATGGATTAAATTTAATCCGCAATGAAATAATACACTTATCCATAAACTTTTACTATATTTATATGCTAATCCATATATAATTCCAGCTAAACTCGCAAAAACAATCATTAAAACTCCACTTCTATAATGGATCAATCCAAAAGCTATACTTGCTATCAATAAAGCAAAATTTGGATTCAAAATTTGAGAGAGTCTTTGTTGAAGATAACCTCTAAAATACACTTCTTCAACCAAAGCTACCAATAAAACATTAGAAAATAAAAAATAGGGCAACCACCAAGGTAAGCTAAATTCAAATTTCAAAACATTGAAATACCAAGGTATAGATAATAAAAATAAAGGACTTAAAATTAATAAAATCCATTTTAGCAATGAAGCTTTTACATAATTTTTATTTGTAAATAAAGCAGGCAACAATAAAAATAATATAAATACACCCAAAGGCTTATCAAAATTAAAATATAAAGTAAATGGCGCACTATTTTCACTTGCATAAACCTTATCTAAAACTTTTATATTATTAATTCCTGGTATAAAATGTAAAAATAAACCTATACAAAAAACAAACAATATCAATTCTAAAATAAGTGATTTTTTATATCTATAATATAAAGCCAACCCAAATGCAATAATATTAATTGCTATAAAAGTGATATTAATTATCTTAAAATAATAAGCAAAAAATACACTAATTATAAAAAATAAATAAGCTGTTTTAATTTTATTAAAAGACAACAAAACCAAGGCAAGTGCTAAAAAAGCATAAGTTACCATAGACATCTAACATTCCTCTTAAATAAATTTAATATAATCAGTATATTTTATATCTATTTTTCTTAAAAGCTATTATATTGCGATATTTTTATCATTAAACAATTTCTTATAAAAGCTTAATTAATTTAAAGAATAAATATATTTTTCTAGCAATTTTTCTCTTATTTTAATATTTTTAATGTCCTTTATATCAACATTTAAAGCAAAAGATAAAATTTTGTTTTTAGTCTTTACGAATCCAACAATCCAAGCTAAATTTATATTATCATTAAAACCTGTTTTAGCATAAATTTTTTGTATTTTATTTTCTTTAAAAAGAAGAAGTTTTTTGACTTCTTCTTGACTTTTATTGGAAAAGGGTAAAGAATTTTGTGAAAGTTTAAAAAGTAAATCAGCTTGATTTTTTGCAGAAATTTGCAAAGAATTATCCAGCCAAAAAGTATCGATTTTTGAAATTTTTGCATTTCCATAAGAAAGTTTATTTAAGCTTTCTTGCATGGTTTTAAGTCCTATTTTTCTTGCCAATTCTTTAAAAGCAGGCACTTGAGAGCGTTTTATGGCTGAGCTTAAACTAGCATCTTGTTTCCAAGAGGGCAAAAATACTTTTTCGCCCTTATAATGATAAAAAATTTCCTTTGTATCTTTAATTACACCATTATCAAGCGCAATTAAAGCATTAAAAATTTTAAAAGTTGAAGCAGGAGAAAAGGTTTGTTTTGCTCTTTGAAAATCATTACTTGCATAATTTTTTCCATCAAAGACTATAAAAGTCCCACTTGTATTATAATCTTTAAAAAAATCTTCTAATATTTTATCTTGTCCAAAGGCAAAATTTAAAATCCATAAAAACAAGATGATTTTTTTCATAAATTTCCCTTTTTCATTAAAAAGTTTTTTAAAATTTGTCCTTCTTTTGAGACTTCATTTTCTCTAATAACCTCAAAGCCATTTCTTAAAAAGAAGGGTTTTGCGCTTAAAGAAGCAAAAACATAAAGTTCTTTGTAAGAGTATTTTTTTAATACAAAATCGAGCAAATCTTTAGCCAAACCAAGTTTTGTAAATTTAGGGTGAGTGAAAAGTAAATCAAGCATTTTCTCATCTTCTTTTAAACTTATAAAACTTACAATTTCTCCTTGTTTTTCATAGATATAAACAAAATCTTTTGTGAATTTTTCTTCCCATTTTTTCTTATCTATCTTAATCCAAGCTTTGATTTGATCTTTAGTATATTCTTTAACGCAAAGCTTACTCACACTTTCTTTGAAAAGTTTTATGCAAGGGATTAAATCTTGAAATTCAGCTCTTCTTATCAAGTATTTTTCTCATTGCTAAACTTGCCAAAGCTAAACCAAAAGAAGCCGTTACACCCATAAAAGAACCCAAATCTTTACAATGTGCTTCTTCATCAGAAAATACCACATCAAAATTTCCCTTAAAGCCTGATTTTCTAAGTTCATAACGAAATTTTTTCGCTAAAGCATCGCCGTGAGTTTTAAAAATACTTGTAGTTTTAATGCGTGTTGGATCAAGCTTTCTAGCTCCACCTGTTGAAGAGATAAAAATTTGTTTTTTAAAATCTATAAGATGAGCCAAAGCTACTTTTGCAGGGATATCATCAATGGCATCTATGATAAGATCAAACTCGCTTAAATCAAAATTTTTTAAAAAATCTTCATCGATTTTGCTGACTATACCTTTAGCCTTATAAATTCTTTCAAATACTTTAGCTTTTTCTTCGCCTATATTTTCGCTATGAATTTGGCGATTTTGATTGGTGATTTCAAATTTATCCGCATCGATTAAAGTAAGGTTTTTAAAACCACTACGATAAAGCGCATCAACGCAAATTCCACCCACTCCACCAAGTCCGCAAACCAAAACTTTTGTTTGTGAAATTTTTTGAAATTTTTCTTCTCCAACTAGCCATTTTATACGTGTAAATCTATCATTCATTCTTTTGCCTTTAACCATTTTTTAACTTTTTTCATTCTTTCATAAGCTGTAAGATCCAGCATTATAGGTGTTATTGTAGCGTAACCTTTTTTAAGTAAGGCAATATCGCTATTTTTCTCATCTTCAAAGTCTAAATTCGCCGCTGCAAGCCAATAGTACTCCACTCCTCGTGGATTGACATTTGAGTGGGCTTCAAAATTATAAACCCTTTTACCTGCTTTACAAATTTTAATACCTTTGATTTTTGATTTTGCAGGAAAATTGATATTTAAAAATTCTTTTTTTTCCAAAGGAAAACCTTTATCAAAAATATTTTGAATGATTTTTTTGGTAATTTTTAAAGCATTTTTATAGTCTATTTCTTTTTCGCTTTTTTTATAAAATTGAGAAAGAGCGATAGCAGGAATTCCTTGTAAAACCGCCTCCATAGCTCCTGCGCAAGTTCCTGAGTAGGTAATGTCTTCGCCTACATTTGCTCCTTTGTTAATCCCACTGATTACAAGATCAGGCAAGCGTGTTTTATAAAGTGCGTGAAGTGCAAGATAAACACAATCTGCAGGAGTGCCATCATCAAGTTTGTAAAATCTTTTTCCTACTTTAACAAAACGCAAAGGTTTGGTTAGGGTTATAGAGTGTGAACAAGCTGATTTTTCACTAGCAGGAGCTACTATGGTAATCTTGGCTTTAAATTCTTTTTTTAACATCTTAATGAGTTTTTTAAGTCCTTCGCTTTCATAGCCATCGTCATTAGTGATAAGAATTTCTTTCATTGTCTTCCTTGCAAAAGATAAAATTTGGATTTTAACATATTTTTTTAAAGCTTCATAGTATAAAAATTTTAATTTTAAATTATATAAATTTCGTATTATTTTTAATTATTTTTTTATTTTATATCGATTAATATTATTTAAACTATAAAAATATAAAGCTAGCAAGGAGGGTTTAAATATGTTTGATTTTTTCAAACCTAAGGCAAAAGCTATTAAATTTCCTAAAGAGGAAATTTTACCTAGATATTACAAAATGAGAACTTGGAGTTTAAGTGGGGTTTTTATAGGATATATGGGATATTATCTTGTACGAAATAATATCACTCTTTCAACTCCATTTATACAAAATCAACTTGATCTCAGTAAATCAGACATCGGAACAATCACAGGCTCAATGCTTATAGCTTACGGGATTAGCAAGGGTGCAATGAGCGTTATAAGTGACAAAGCTGATCCTAAAAAATACATGGCTTTAGGTCTTATTTTATGTGCTCTTGTAAATGTTTTACTTGGTTTTTCAAATTCTTTTTACGCTTATGTAGGTTTTGTTATCGCGCTTGGGGTTTTTCAAGGTATGGGGGTAGGTCCTTCTTTTATCACTCTTGCAAACTGGTATCCTAAAAAAGAGCGGGGAATTTACACGGCCGTTTGGAATATCTCACATAATATAGGAGGCGGGATAGTTGCTCCTATAGTTTCGCTTTCAGGTTTTGCTTTAGCAGCATTATTGGGTGTGAGTATGGCGGATTTTAATGAAACATATTGGCACATGAATCATTTTTATGTTCCTGCTGTTTGTGCAGTTATCATTAGTCTTTATGTGCTTTATGCAGTTAAAGGAAGTCCTAAAAATGAAGGTTTGGTTGATATTACTGAAATCAATGAAATGCGAGGGATTAAAACAGAAGAAATCAAAGCTATAGAAACTCCAAATTTAAGCAGTTTTGAAATTTTTTATCGTTATGTGCTTAAAAATAAAAATGCTTGGTATGTGGCTTGGATGGATACTTTTGTTTATATGGTGCGTTTTGGGCTTATTTCTTGGCTTCCTATTTACTTGCTAGAAACAAAAGGCTTTAATAAAGAACAAATGGGTATTGCCTTTTGGCTTTTTGAATGGGCTGCTATACCTTCTACTTTACTTGCAGGATATATTTCAGATAAAATTTTTAAAGGCTATAGAATGCCTCCTGCTATAGGTGCTATGGTGATTATTTTCTTTATGATTATTGGATATTTTACTTCAAATAATCTTTATATGGTTATTTTCTTTGCAGCTATGGCGGGGTGTTTGGTCTATATACCAAATTTTTAGCAAGTGTGCAAACTATGGAAGTCGTTCCTGCTTTTGCAGTAGGATCTTGTGTAGGACTTCGTGGCTTTATGAGTTATGTAGTTGGCGCTTCACTTGGAACAAAAGCTATAGGTTGGGCTGTGGATTACTATGGTAGTTGGAATGCTGGTCTTATCATGCTCCTTAGTGCTTGTATTCTTTGTATACTTTGTTCTACTTTATGTCATTTTAGCGCCAAAAAGAAGTATCAATAACAATTTTAACTTTTGCTTGCAAAAATACCAAGCAAAAGTTAGATTTTAATAATATTTTTATTACATTATAACTATTTATTAACATATAATTTCTAAAATCTTACCTTCAATCAATAAAAATTTATCATAAAAGGAAATACTATGAAAAAAATTATTACTTTATTTGGTGCATGTGCCTTAGCTTTTAGTATGGCAAACGCAGATGTAAATCTTTACGGACCAGGTGGCCCACACACGGCCTTAAAAGATATAGCAAGTAAATATAGCGAAAAAACAGGCGTTAAAGTGAATGTAAATTTTGGTCCTCAAGCGACTTGGTTTGAAAAAGCTAAAAAAGATGCAGATATTTTATTTGGCGCTTCGGATCAATCGGCTTTAGCTATAGCAAGTGATTTTGGAAAAGATTTTAATGTGAGTAAAATCAAGCCTTTGTATTTTAGAGAAGCCATCATACTTACTCAAAAAGGCAATCCTTTAAAAATCAAAGGTTTAAAAGATTTGGCTAATAAAAAAGTAAGAATCGTTGTGCCCGAAGGTGCTGGAAAGAGCAATACTTCTGGAACTGGAGTTTGGGAAGATATGATAGGTAGAACTCAAGATATAAAAACCATACAAAATTTTAGAAACAATATCGTAGCTTTTGTTCCAAATAGTGGAAGTGCAAGAAAGCTTTTCGCACAAGATCAAGCCGATGCTTGGATCACTTGGATTGACTGGTCAAAAAGTAATCCTGACATAGGAACTGCCGTAGCTATAGAAAAAGATTTGGTTGTTTATAGAACTTTTAATGTGGTAGCTAAAGAAGGTGCGAGCAAAGAAACACAAGATTTTATTGCTTATTTAAGTTCTAAGGAAGCTAAAGAAATTTTTAAAAAATACGGCTGGAGAGAATAAACCTTCATACACGCTTTTTAGCGTGTATTCTTGCATAACTTCTTTTAATTAAGCCAAAATAAGATAAAATGTTTAAAATATTGATAAGGAAATTTTTTGAAAACCTTTTTAGTTTGTGCCTTAGAGCCCTCAGCAAATTTGCATTTAAAAGAAGTTTTAAAAGCTTATAAAAAAGACTTTGGAGAATTTGAACTTCATGGGATTTATGATGAGAGTTTATGTAAAGAATTTGATTTAAATTCTAAACCACTTTATAGCTCACATGAGTTTAGTGCTATGGGTTTTATAGAGGTTTTGCCACTCGTTTTAAAAGCCAAAAAAGCTATAAAAGAGCTTGTAAATTTAAGTTTTACTCAAAAAATAGATGGGATTTTATGTATAGATTCGCCCGCTTTTAACATACCTTTTGCCAAGGCTTTAAAAAAATCAGGCAGTAAAATTCCACGCATTTATTATATCTTGCCTCAAGTTTGGGCGTGGAAAAAAGGTCGCATACCTATCATAGAAAGTCATTTTGATATTTTAGCTTCTATTTTACCCTTTGATAATCAGTTTTTTAACAAAAGCACTTATGTAGGCCATCCGCTTTTAGATGAGATAAAAGAATTTAAAAATCAAGAAGATATTAATCATACATTTTCAAAAAAAGATGATGAAAAAACTATAGCCTTTTTACCAGGTTCAAGGCGTAGTGAAATTAAGCGTTTGATGCCTATTTTTAAAGAACTCTCGCAAAAATTTAAGGGTGAAAAAATTCTTTGCGTTCCCTCATTTAATCTTGAAAAATTAGAAATTTATGGTGATATTAGTGAATTTAAGATAGAAAGTAATACCCCAAAAGTGCTTAAAAAAGCTGATTTTGCCTTTATTTGTAGTGGAACAGCTACTTTAGAGGCGGCTTTGGTGGGAACTCCTTTTATTCTTGCTTATAAAGCAAAAGCTATTGATATTTTTATTGCAAAACTTTTTGTAAAATTAAAACACATAGGACTTGCAAATATTTTTTGTGATTTTGCTAAAAAAGAAGCTTTAAACCCTGAATTTTTACAAGATAAAGTCAATGTTTTAAATTTATATGAAGCTTACAATAAATATGATTATAAGGCATTTTTTGCTAAAGTTGACTTTTTAAAAGAATATTTACAATTTGGAAGTGCTAAAAATTTAGCAAAAATCCTAAGCGAAATATAAAAGGATAAATCATGCAAAAAGAACCAATGAGTCAATTTGGCTATGATAAATTAGCCGCAGAATTAAAAGATTTAAAAGACAATCAACGCCCTGCCGTTGTAATAGAAATCGATACAGCAAGGAGTCATGGGGATTTGAAAGAAAATGCGGAATACCATGCTGCAAGAGAAAAACAAGCTTTGATAGAAAGTCGTATTGCAGAGCTTAGTGACTTGCTAGCAAGAGCTCAAGTGATCGATCCTTCAAGCTATGAACATGATAGTGTGAAATTTGGTTCAAGTGTTGTGATCATGGATTTGGATACAGAAAAAGAAAGTAAATATACTTTAGTAGGAATTTGCGAAGGAGATTTAGATAAGGGTTATATTTCCATCGCATCTCCAATAGCAAAAGCTATGCTTGGGAAAAAAGAAGGAGATGATTTTAAAGTGCGTTTGCCAAAAGGTGAGAGTGAATTTGAAATCCTTTCTATAAATTATGAGCCTTTGAAATTTTAAGGATAAAAAATTTTACTACAAAATGGAGCGATTTTAATCGCAGATGCTCATGAAAATGAACAAAGAAAGGGATTTTGGGAATTTTTACAAGCCTTAAAGAAAGGTAAAATTTCCACCCCTCAACTCATACTTATGGGTGATATTTTCGATTTGCTTATAGGCGAAATCTCTGCTACACATGAATTTGCTAAACCTTACATAGAACTTTTAGAAGAATTGGCCTTAAAAATTGAAATTATCTACTTAGAAGGCAATCATGATTTTAATCTTTCTTGTTTTTTTAAAAGGGTAAAAATTTTTAACTTACAAGAGCAGCCCATAAAGCTTAATTTGCATACAAGTAAAGGTAATAATCTTGTTTTAAATAATGCTTTTATAAAATTAGCTCACGGAGATATTTTTTTACCACCTCTTTTACAATTTACTCTTAAAACATTAAGAAATCATTATTTGCTTATATTTTTGAATTTTTTAAATATTATTACTTGTAATTTTATTTCAAATAAAATTCTTCAAAATCAAAACAAAAAAAACCTTTTTTATCAAATAAAAGATTTTGAAAATTTAGCGAAAAAAAGATATGAAAGATATGAAAATTTAGGATTTTGGGTATGTGAAGGACACTATCATCAAAATCATCAAATCAACAAAGAAAACATTAAATATCTTAACTTAGCTAGTTTTGCATATGAGAGAAGTTTTTTTGTAGTAAAATATCAGCAAGAAATCAAATTTCGAGAACAGAAATTGAGGGGTCAAAATGTTTGATGAAAATATCGTGAAAACGGGTTCAAATGAAATGGAGCTTGTCGATTTCCGTATCTTTAAGCAAGGACACGATAAAGTCTATGAAGGAATTTATGGTGTAAATGTTTCTAAGGTAAGGGAGATTATAAAAATCCCAAGCCTTACAGAACTTCCAGGTGTACCTGATTACATCGAAGGTATCTTTGATCTTCGTGGCGTGGTTATACCTGTAGTCAATCTTGCCAAATGGATGCAAATCACTGAGCCAGAAAGCACTATGCTAAAACCTAGAGTTATTATTACTGAATTTAGCAATATTCTTATTGGTTTTATAGTTCACGAAGCAAAAAGAATTCGTAGAATAAACTGGAAAGATATAGAACCAGCAACTTTTTCTACAGGATCAAGTGCTTTAGATAAAGGTAAAATCACAGGTGTAACACGCATTGAAAATGATGAAGTGTTGCTAATTTTAGATCTTGAAAGTGTTGTTGAAGATTTAGGAATTTACGCTCCAAAAACAGATATAGATTTTGGAAAAATAGAAAAATTTACTGGAACAGCACTTATACTTGATGACAGCATGACTGCTAGAAAACGCGTCAAAGAAATGATGCAACAGATGGGCTTTCAAGTTGTTGAAGCTAAGGACGGCGTAGAGGGCATAAACAAATTAGAAGAATTAAGCCAAGTTTATGGTGAAAGTTTAAATGATACTTTAAAAATTATAGTAAGCGATGTCGAAATGCCACAAATGGATGGTTTCCACTTTGCTGCACGCATTAAAGAAGATCCAAGATTTAAAGATATTCCTATAGTCTTTAACTCGTCTTTATCAAATGAATTTATGAATGAGAAAGGTGTTCAAGAAGCTGGTGGAGAAGGCTATCTTGTCAAATTTAACGCTAGCGATTTCTTCAATGAAATTGCAAAGGTTATTAAAAAACATCAATCTCAAGAACAGGGGTAAAATATGGAAGATATGCAAGAAATACTTGAAGACTTTTTGGTTGAAGCTTTTGAGCTTGTTGAGCAAATCGACCATGATTTAGTAGAGCTTGAATCAAATCCAGAAGATTTAGAATTATTAAATAGAATTTTCCGTGTTGCACATACGGTTAAAGGATCATCAAGTTTCTTAAATTTTGATGTTTTAACAAAGTTAACTCACCACATGGAAGATGTTTTAAACAAAGCAAGACATGGCGAGTTAAAAATAACTCCAGATATCATGGATGTGGTTTTAGAGTCTATTGATAGAATGAAAACTTTGCTTAATTCCATTCGTGATAATGGCAACGATACTGCTATTGGTATGGATATAGAACCAATTTGCGCAAGATTAACAGCTATTTCAGAAGGAGAGTCTCCTGTTGCGGCAACAGATTCAAATGAAAAATCTATTCCACAAGCAGAACCAGAAGCACCAAAACAAGAAACAACTACTCCTGAACCTGAAGTAGATGTTAATCAATTAAGTGATTCTGAAGTTGAAGCTGAAATAGAAAGACTTTTAAAAGTTAGAAAAGCTGAAGATCAAGCTCGTCGCGCACAAAAAAAACAAACAACAAATGCGGCACCTAAACCGACTAACAATACAGCAAATAAACCTGCGGAAAGTGGAGAGAAAAAAGTTCCTGCTTCAGGTAGTAATGCTAGCAGTATAGATCAAACCATACGCGTGGAGGCAAAAAGATTAGATCACTTAATGAATCTAATTGGGGAGCTTGTTTTAGGTAAAAACCGTTTGCTTAAAATTTACGATGATGTTGAAGAGCGTTATGAAGGAGAAAAATTCCTTGAAGAACTTAATCAGGTTGTAAGTCAATTAAGTATTATTACAACTGATGTTCAGCTTGCTGTAATGAAAACAAGAATGCAACCTATAGCAAAAGTTTTCAATAAATTCCCAAGAGTTGTTCGTGATTTGAGTCGTGAATTAGGAAAGCAAATAGAACTTGAAATTACAGGTGAAGAAACTGAACTTGATAAATCTATCGTAGAGGAAATTGGTGATCCTATCATGCATATGATTAGAAATTCATGTGACCATGGTGTTGAGGATCCAGCAACTCGTGCAGCTAATGGAAAACCTGAAAAAGGTATAGTTCAACTTAAAGCTTATAATGAAGGCAATCACATCGTTGTAGAAATTACAGATGATGGTAAAGGACTTGATCCAAATGGCTTAAAAGCAAAAGCTATAGAGAAAAATTTGATTACCGAAAGAGAAGCAGATCAAATGACAGACAAAGAAGCTTTTGCTTTGATTTTCAAACCTGGTTTTTCAACTGCGGCTAAAGTAACAAATGTTTCAGGTCGTGGCGTAGGAATGGATGTTGTTAAAACCAACATCGAAAAACTAAATGGGGTAATTGAAATTGATAGTGAGTTAGGTAAAGGAAGTTCATTTAAACTTAAAATTCCTCTTACCTTGGCAATCATTCAATCTTTACTTGTAGGAACTCAAGAGGAATTCTATGCAATTCCACTTGCAAGCGTTCTTGAAACAGTTAGAGTGCCAATTGATGATATCTATACTATCGAAGGTAAAAATGTATTACGCTTAAGAGATGAAGTGCTTTCTCTTGTGAGACTTTCAGATGTATTTGGAGTTAAACAAGTCCTTGAAAGCGGTGATCAAACTTATGTCGTTGTTATAGGGGTAGCAGAAAGCAAGCTTGGTATTATAGTAGATACTCTTGTAGGACAAGAAGAAATAGTTATTAAATCTATGGGTGATTATTTACAAAATATCCAAGGTATAGCAGGAGCTACAATCCGTGGTGATGGTAGAGTGACATTAATCATCGATGTAGGTGCTATGATGGATATGGCTAAAGAAATTAAAGTTGATATTAAAGCGCAATTAGAATCAAGCGCGAAAAAACCTAAAGAACAACCAAGTGATTATAAAGTCTTAATTGTAGATGATTCTAAAATGGATAGAACCTTAATGCAAAAAGCTTTAGAACCGCTAGGAGTTAGTTTAGTTGAAGCAACAAATGGTGTTGAAGCATTGAATATTATAAAATCTGGCGAACATGATATTGATGCAATGCTTATAGATATCGAAATGCCAAGAATGGATGGATACACCTTAGCTGGTGAAATTAGAAAGTATTCTAAATATCGTAACCTACCACTCATTGCAGTTACTTCAAGAACAAGTAAAACTGACCGCTTAAGAGGTGTTGAAGTGGGTATGACTGAATATATCACTAAACCTTATTCTCCAGAATACTTGGAAAATGTGGTTAGAAAAAATTTGAAACTAGGATAAGAATATGAGTAATGAAAAATTAGAGCAAATTTTGCAAAAACAGCAAACTCAGATGGCTGGTCCTGATGTCGATCAAAGAGAAGATGATATCATCCAACTTGTCGGCTTTGTAGTTGGAGATGAGGAATATGCGATTCCAATTCTTAATATACAAGAAATCATCAAACCTATAGAATATACTAGAGTTCCTAGTGTACCTGATTATGTTCTAGGGGTTTTTAATATGCGTGGTAATGTTATGCCACTCATTGATCTAGCTCAACGCTTTCATTTAGGAAGTTCTAAAATGACACCTCAAACAAGATATATTGTTTTAAGAGGTGAGACAAATGGAACTGGAGTTGGAGGAAATGCTGGTTTTGTTATAGATAGATTAACTGAAGCAATTAAAATTCACAGAAACAGAATCGATCCACCACCTGAAACTTTAGTTAAAGACAAAGGTATGATTTATGGTATAGGAAAAAGAGATGAAAATATCTTAACTATACTCAAAGTAGAAGCTTTACTTAAGCGCGAATTTTAATGATTAAACTTTGTGTTTTTGACTTTGACGCTACTTTAATGGATGGTGAAACCATCGATATTTTAGCTACAGCGCATGGCAAGGGTAATCAAACAAGCGAAATTACCCGCCATGCCATGGCTGGAGAGCTTGATTTTTTCGAAAGTCTTCAAAAACGAGTAAGCCTTTTAAAAGGTATGTCTTATAAAAAAGTTTTAGAATTAGGTAGTACACTTCCACTAATGCATGGAGCACATGAACTTATCCAATATTTAAAATCTAAAAATATACAAATTGTTATTTTTAGCGGTGGTTTTCATGAAGGCATAGATCCCGCTATGCAAAAACTTGGAATTAGCCTTGGTTTTGCAAATTATCTGCATCATAAAAATGACATTTTAACAGGGCTAGTTGGTGGGGAAATGATGTTTTCAAATTCAAAAGGCTTAATGCTACAACGATTAAAAAGCTTTTTAAATTTGAAAACAGATGAAGTGATGTGTGTTGGCGATGGGGCAAATGATTTGGCAATGTTTAACGAAAGTGGATTAAAGATTGCATTTTGCGCTAAAGAAATTTTACGTTCCAAAGCTGATATTTGCATAGATATAAAAGACTTAAAAGAAATAATAAAGGTAATATAATGAAAAATTTTTCTCTTTGGTGTGATTTTATAGAAAATAGTTTTTTAGATAATGAATTTTTAAATTTATTATCACATGGAATTAATGGTGCTACTTCAAATCCTGCTATTTTTAAAAATGCTATTTTAAATTCTCCAATTTATAAAGATAAAATTCTTAAATTAAAAGGAAAAAAAACAAAAGATATTTATGAAGAATTAGCAATTTCTGATATTCAAAAAGCAGCTGATAAATTAGCTCCTCTTTTTTATCAAAAAAACGATGGATTTATAAGTATTGAAATAGATCCAAGACTTCATGATAACACGACTCTTAGTTTAGGCGAAGCTAAAAGACTTTATAGTACTATTAGCAAAGAAAATGTAATGATTAAAATTCCAGCTACAAAAGCTTCTTATGAAGTAATGTATGAACTTATGAAAAATGGTATTAGCGTCAATGCTACCTTAATTTTTTCTCTTGAACAAAGTCAAAAATGTTTTGAAGCTTTAAATGCAGGTTTAGTCGAATTTAGAAAAAACAATATAGCCTTAAAAGAACAAAATACTAGAACACCACAAGCTGTTATAAGTATTTTTGTAAGTCGTTTTGATAGACTTTTAAATCCTAAAGCCAAAGAGCAAAATCGTATTGGAATTTTAAATGCAAATTTAGCTTATAACAATATCTACTCAAAAAATGAACCTAATATTCGCGCCTTGTTTGCAAGCACTGGAGTTAAAGGAGATGATCTGCCAAAAGACTATTATATCAAAGAACTTCTTTTTGAGAATTCTGTTAATACTGCTCCTCTTGATGCAATAGAGGCATTTAAAGGAAAAATGGATTTTAAAAAACCTTTAATGAATTTTGAAATTTATACAGAACTTAATCAAATTATTTCTCAAAGCGAACGAGAAAAAGCTTGCAATGATTTATTAAGCGATGGCATAGAGCAATTTTGTATTGCTTTTGAAGATATTTTAAAATCTCTTTAATTAACGTATTTTTATCATTTTATTCTTTGAAAGTTTTAATATTTTTGATGGGATATTTTCGAAAAATTTCTCATCAAGTATTATATCAGCAACACTTCTAGCCCATTCTTCATCAAATTCTTTTCCATGCTTGTTTGCCGAAGATGAATAAAAATAGCCATTTTTACTTAAAAAATTCGCATGTTTACACTCTTTCACAATACGAATGGCCTGATTATTTGGATAAATAAAAGTTGTTTTTTTAGAACGACGTACTAAATTTTTAAAAGATTTTGGAATTCTTGCTAAACTTTTTAACTCGCAAAATTTCGCAGAAGTGATTAAGCAAGGTTGATTTTTATCTCTACCTTTTAAAGCATTAATCTCTTCTAAATTTTTACTTAAAAATCCTACCGTAGTATCTGTTTGAGCTAAATAAATCAAGATTTAAGCCACTCTTGCAAACTCTTTACATCTAGACAAGATTTACTCTGTATAGCTTTAATCGATTTTGCACCTGCTAAAGCTGATCGTAAATTTGTAAAATAAGGTATTTTAAAACGAATGATATTTTCACGAATTTTTTTCGTATCACCTTTAAAACTGTGATTATCACTTGTATTGATAACTAAGTGAATTTCTCCATTTTTCAATTTATCTTCAACATTGGGACGTCCTTCTGAAATTTTATGCACAAGTTCGCACTCAAAACCACTTTCTAAAATTTCCTTGCAAGTTCCCCCAGTTGCCATAAGTTTAAAGCCAAGCTTTACATATTCTGCAGCAATTTTTTTGGTATATTTTTTATCCTTATCTTTTAAGGAGATAAATACCACACCTTGCTCTGGAAGATGATTAAACGATGCGATTTGACTTTTTGCGTAAGAATTTGCAAAATCCTTGCTTATACCCATAACTTCACCCGTTGAACGCATTTCAGGGCCTAATTCTAAATCACTTCCGCTAAGTTTTGCAAATGGAAATATTGCTTCTTTTACGCTCATATATTTTGGAGTTTTAGGGCGTAAAATTTTAGTATCAAAATTAACCACTTTGAAAGTATCATAAAATTTTAAAGCTTCTTTTAAATTTCCTTGCCACATCACACGCGTTGCCACTTTTGCTAAAGGAATACCCGTAGCTTTACTAACAAAAGGCACAGTACGACTAGCTCTAGGATTTACTTCTATCATATAAAGCTCATTATTATGTAAAGCAAATTGTATATTTAAAAGCCCTACAACTCCTAAATTTAAAGCAATATCTGCTGTTTTTTGTGCAATAAATTCTTGCATTTTTTCATCGATATTACAAGGTGGTAAAGAACAAGCACTATCACCTGAATGAATTCCTGCTTCTTCTATATGCTCCATAATTCCTGCCACATAAACATCTTTGCCATCACAAATCGCATCAACATCAATTTCTGTAGCATTGTCTAAAAACTGATCGATCAAAACAGGACTTTTATCACTCACATCTACAGCTTCTTGCATATAGAGTCTAAGTTCGGCCTCATCATTTACTACACGCATCGCACGCCCACCTAAAACATAACTTGGTCTTACAAGCACAGGATATCCTATATCACTAGCCTTAAGCACCGCTTCTTCTACGCTTGTTGCAGTGGAATTTTTTGGCTGATTGATGCCTAATTTTGTAATAAATTCGGCAAATTTCTTTCTATCTTCTGCCATATCAATTACTCTTGCACTAGTACCTATAATTTTAGCTCCAAAAGCACTCAAACGCTTAGCAAATTTCAAAGGAGTTTGTCCACCAAAATGCACAATCACTCCATCAGGTTTTTCACGCTCAATCACCGCTCTTAAATGTTCAAAATCAATAGGTTCAAAATACAAAATATCGCTTGTATCGTAGTCAGTCGAAACGGTTTCAGGATTACAATTATACATAATAGTTTTAATACCCATATCTTTAAGCGCAAAAGAAGCATGTACGCAAGCATAGTCAAATTCTATACCTTGTCCTATGCGGTTTGGCCCCCCGCCTATAATCATCACTTTTTTTTCTTTTTTATCCTTAGCATCGTTTTTACTTTGAGTGAGTTCGCTTACATTAATACTTGAATAAAGATAAGGAGTTAAAGCTTCAAATTCACCCGCACAAGTATCCACTTCACTAAATTCTGCGATGATTTTTTGCTTCATTCTTGCATAATAAATATCATTTTGGCTTAATTCTAAATTATCTTTCAAATTTACAAGCAAGGCTATCATTTTATCTGAAAAGCCCATAGTTTTTGCTTTTCTCAAAAGAGCTTTATTGTTTAAAATATCCATATCAATTTGCTCTTCAAAATCTACAATTTCTTTAATCTGTGTTAAAAACCAAGGATCTATTTTACAAAGCTCATAAAGTTCTTCTACGCTAAAACCTTCTCTAAAAGCTTGAGCAACATAAAGCAAACGCTTTTCATTGGCATTGCGAATTTTAAAAACAAGATCATTTCTATCTTCAAATTTTACTCTATCAAAACCACTCAAAGAACGCTCAAGAGAACAAAGTGCTTTTTGTATACTTTCTTTAAAAGTGCGTCCTATAGCCATCACCTCACCCACACTTTTCATAGCTGTACCTAAAGTTGTGTTTGCTCCTGGAAATTTTTCAAAAGTAAAGCGAGGAATTTTTGTTACAATATAATCAATCACAGGCTCAAAAGATGCAGGAGTTCCTGTAATATCATTTTTAATCTCATCTAAACTAAAGCCTACTGCCAAAAGTGTCGCAACCTTTGCTATAGGATAGCCCGTTGCCTTAGAAGCTAAAGCACTTGATCTTGAAACTCTTGGATTCATTTCTATAACTATCATTCTTCCATTTTTTGGGTTGATAGCAAACTGCACATTACTTCCGCCTGTATCTACGCCAATTTCACGCAAAATAGCAAAAGAAGCATTACGCATAACTTGATATTCTTTATCCGTCAAAGTTAATGCTGGAGCTATTGTAATACTATCTCCTGTATGAACTCCCATAGGATCGATATTTTCTATACTACAAACTATGATACAATTATCCGCTCTATCGCGTATAACTTCCATTTCATATTCTTTCCAACCCAACAAACTTTCCTCAATCAAAATTTCATGGATAGGCGATAAAGCTAAAGCAGTATTGGCAAGTTCTTTAAATTCGTCCATATTATAAACCACACCACTTCCAGCACCTCCTAAAGTATAAGAAGCACGGATCATCAAAGGAAAGCCAATTTCATCTACAGCTTTTAAAGCTTCATCATAATTATACGCATACATCGATTTTGGTAAATCCATGCCGATTTTTTTCATACATTCTTTAAAGATCTGACGATCTTCACCTTTTTTAATCGCCTCAGGGTTTGCACCTAAAAATTTCACATCTCCTAAAAGTCCACTTTCATAAACTTCCATAGCAACATTTAACGCTACTTGTCCACCCATGGTTGGTAAAATTGCATCAATTTTTTCTTTTTTAATAATACTTAAAATACTTTCTTTTGTTATGGGTTCTATATAAGTCGCATCTGCAAATTCGGGATCTGTCATGATGGTTGCAGGATTTGAGTTGATTAATACTACACGATATCCTAATTCTTTTAAAGTCTTTGCGGCTTGAGTTCCAGAATAATCAAATTCACAAGCTTGTCCTATCACAATAGGACCACTTCCTATAAGTAAAATGCTTTTAATATCTGTTCGTTTTGGCATAAATTTTCCTAAGAGCATAAATTTGGGCTGATTATAACAAAAATTAGTTTTATAAACTTTGAAATTATCGATATAATTTTAAAAAATAAACACTCTGCTTTTAATCTAGGAAATAATACATAAATAAATTTAAGATTTTTTATAAAATTCTCATTCGATTATAAAAATTTATTTGATAATTTAACAAAATTTTTAGCATTAAACAAAGTTATAATAATTAGCAAAAATATAGAAAATTTTTAAAAAGTCTAATCCTTGACTTATAAATTATCTACTACATATAAATAAGCAGGAATACTAATCTTAACATAAGGCTTTACTTCTACACTTTGATACATATCTTCATCATCAATTCTATTCACAATCCCAACAGGTATATCTGAAAAGAAAATATTATCAAGTCCACTTGTTAAAATTTCATCTCCGATATTAATTTTTGCCCATTTTGGAATAAATTTAACCACAATCCTGCCATCTTCACCTTGGATTAAACCTGGAGCTTTGGATTTTCCTATATAAACAGAAAAAACACACTGATCATCACCTTGTAAAAGAGCCATTGCTCTACCATTTTTATTAATAGCTATACCTGCAGTATATCCTTGATATATCAAACCGCGATTTTTACCAACGGGAATTTTGCTCCAATCTAACCATAATTTTTTATAATCATTCAATTGAACATAAGAAATAACTCTAGTTAAAGAAACTTGAGGTAAATATTTTGTAGAATTTTGATCCTCTAAAATACGATTTAATTGATTTGCAAAACTAGTTACCTTTACAGCAATATCTTCTAATTCTTTATTTCTAGCTTTTAGTTGCTGAATTTGATTTGCTTGATTAAAGTGTTCTGAAATTTTTTCTCCTAAATAATCTTTAATATTATAAAAATTACCTATAACAAAATCATTAACACGGAGAACATTTTGCTTAATAAGTCCTCCATAATAAAAAGATATAAAAACCAAAAAGGCTAAGACAAGAACATAAAAAATCTTATTCTTCATTGGTTAATTGTTGCAATAATGAAATTTCCTCTAAAGCTTTACCTGTTCCTTTTGCTACAGCTAAAAGCGGTTCATCTGCGATATAAACTGGCAAACGTACAATTTCACTTAAGTATTTATCAAGACCACGAATCAATGCTCCGCCACCTGTTAAAACTACACCATTTTCTACTATATCACTTGCTAAATCAGGCGGCATCATTTCAAGAACCATTTTTAAAGCATCAGCAATTTCTTTTAAATACTCACGCATCGCTTCTCTTACATCTTCGCTTGTAAGTTCAATACGACTTAAAAGTCCACTTACTTGATCGCGTCCTTTTACCACCATAGAAATCTCTTTTGGAAGTTGTATTGCTGAACCTATAGTGATTTTGATCTCTTCGCCTGTTCTTTCACCTATGATAAGATTGTATTTTTCTTTTACATAATTAACTATACTCATATCAAGCTTATCTCCAGCTGTACGAATAGACTTTGAAATCACAAGTCCACCCAAAGAAATCACTCCAATCTCAGTAGTTCCACCCCCTATATCTACTACCAAATTTCCTTTAGGCTCTTGTATAGGTAAACTTGCACCAATAGCTGCTGCCATAGGCTCTTCAATCAAAAATACCTCTCTTGCACCTGCGCTTAAAGCACTTTCTCTTACCGCTTTTCTTTCTACTTGAGTTAAACCATAAGGAACAGAAATGATAATTCTAGGGCGTAAAAAACTTTTTCTACGGTGTGTTTTTTCTATAAAATAGCGGATCATTTTTTCAGTCATATCAAAATCTGCAATCACGCCATCTTTCATAGGACGAATAGCTTCGATATTGCCTGGAGTTTTTCCAACCATATCTTTAGCTTCTTTACCTACGGCTAAAATTTTTGCTTTGGAACCATACCTTTCTCTTTCAACTGCCACAACAGAAGGCTCATTTATCACTATACCCTTATCTTTTACCAAAACTAGCGTATTAGCTGTTCCTAAATCAATCCCCATATCACTAGAAAAAAATCCTATAAGCTGATCTAATATCATTTCTATCCTTTTTAACTTATTTTTCTTTTTATTAATAATGCCTTTGCATTGTCTTTAACAACTTCTTTGGTTATTACAATATCATAGTCTTTATACTCTGGTAACTCAAACATTAAATCTACCATCATTTCTTCTATAATACTTCTAAGCCCCCTAGCCCCTGTTTTTCTCTCTAATGCAAGTTGTGCGATAGCTCTTAGAGCATCTTCTTCAAATTTTAAATTCACTCCATCAATAGCAAAAAGCTTTTGATATTGCTTAATAATGGCATTTTTAGGCTCAGTTAAAATTCTTACCATATCTTCTTCATTAAGCTCATTTAAAGATGCAATCACATGCAAACGACCTATAAGCTCAGGAATCAAACCAAAATGCACCAAATCATCAGGTTCAATTTTCTCAAGTAAAGCTTTATTTTCTTCTTTTGCATCATCAAAAAAGCCCACAACTTTATCGCCAAGTTTTCTTTTTAAGATAGTTTCCAAACCATCAAAAGCTCCACCACAAACAAATAAAATATTTGAAGTGTCAATTTGTATAAACTCTTGATTTGGATGTTTTCTTCCCCCTTTTGGTGGAATATTTACCAAACTTCCTTCGATAATCTTAAGTAAAGCTTGTTGCACGCCCTCTCCACTTACATCACGAGTAATAGAACGATTTTCACTCATTCTAGCAATTTTATCAATCTCATCAATAAAAACTATACCTTTTTGAGCTCTTTGCACATCTCCATCTGCAGCTTGTAAAAGACGTGTTAAAATATTTTCCACATCCTCACCTACATATCCTGCTTCAGTTAAAGAAGTTGCATCACAAATTGCTATAGGTACATCTAAAAATTTAGCTAAAGTTTGTGCCAATAAAGTTTTTCCACTTCCTGTTGGCCCAACAAGTAAAATATTTGACTTAAAAAGCTCTGTATCATCATCTTGAAGTTCGGCTTTAAAAAGTCTTTTATAATGATTGTATACTCCAACACTAAAAACTTTTTTAGCTCTATCTTGTCCTATGACATAACGATCTAGATAAGCTTTTAATTCTTTTGGAGCGATATCTTTAAATTCTGTATTATGGCTTTGTTTAGGTTCTTTAAATTCTTTTTCTTCTCCATAAATAATACTATAAGCACCTTCAACGCAATATTCACAAATAAAAGCATCATCATTTTCATTTGCTAAAATTCTTCTTTGTGGATTCTCCACTTCATTGCAAAAACTACATTTTCTAGGCATTATTTTTACCCCTATAGATAGGAATTCCGCGCTTTGTTTCTAATATAAAATGGCACATTTTTTTAACATTTTCACTTTCTTGATTTTCAAGCAAATTTTTAGCATTTTCTTTTAAATCTCCTTGTCTAAATAAAGTTTTAAAAGCTCTACTAAGTCTATCTACTTCATCTTTATCAAAACGACGACGAATACCTACTAAATTTAAACTTCTAATACTTGCACGATTTCCTTCTGCTAAACAAAACGGTACTATATCCTGAGAAAGTGCACTTGCTCCTGCTATCATACAACCCTCACCTACTTTGACAAATTGATGAATAGGTGTAAGCCCGCCTACAACCGTAAAATCTCCAAGCTCTACATGTCCTGCTAAAGTTGCATTATTAGCTAAAATAATATTATTACCTAAAAGACAATCATGAGCAATATGACAATAAGCCATAATAAAAGCATTATCGCCTATACGAGTAAAACCATCTCCTTTAGCTGTACCTGAATTTATCGTTGCAAATTCTCTAATAGTTGCATTTTTTCCTATAACAACACCGCTTTTTTGCTCTTCTTTATAAGATATGTCCTGAGGAATATCGCCTACTATAGCATAAGAAAATACACGAGAATGATCACCTATAGTTGTATCTGAAAGAATTCGAGCACCTTGTTTGATGACAACATCATTACCTATTTTAGTATCTTTACCTACATAAGCATAAGCTTCTATTACAACATCGTCACCAAGTTGTGCACCCTCTTCAATCACCGCACTTGGATGAATTTTTTTCATTATTTATCCACTATCATAGCTTTAAGCTCGGCCTCTGCAACTAAATTTCCATCTACAAAAGCTTGCCCTTTAAAAATCCACATATTGCCACGATTTTTAACCACGCTCATTTCATAATCAAGCCTATCTCCAGGACGCACAGGATTTCTAAATTTTGCTCCATCTATGCCTGTGAAATAAACTACTTTACTTTTTGGATCCACTTTATCTTCCATACTTTCAAAAGCTAAAACTCCACCTGTTTGAGCCATACCTTCTAAAATCAAAACTCCAGGATAAATAGGATGTCCTGGAAAATGTCCCATAAAAACATGGTCACTTATACTGATGTTTTTATATCCTCGCACCACTTCTTTAACTTTTAATTCTGTAATTTTATCTACTAGTAAAAAAGGATAACGGTGTGGTAAGATTTCTTGAATTTGCATTACATCTATCATTATTAAATTAACCTTGAAAACAATTAAAAATTTTATTATATAAAAAAATCATTAAAAATTACATTAACAAAAAAAGTTTTTCTTAATAAATTTCTTAAATTTTTGCAAGCACCTCTTGATTATCATGATAAATTTCACTTTTTGCTATCACTTCATATCTTGAAGGAAAAATTTCTTCAAGTATAATCACAGGGCTAAGATTATAAGCTCCAAAAACTTGATTACGCCATCTAACTTCTGCTTGAATACTTAAAGGTTTTTTTAAAAAATCTTCAAAATTTTTCCATTTGTTTTTAAAAAACGCATTAAAACGCCAAAATTCCACAAAAACCATTTCATCTTTGGTACTTCTATAAAAGCCTTCTTTTAAATTTTGTTTTAAATTTTCCTCATCTAAAGAAAATCTTGTATAAGCGTTTTTAAAATGCGAATAAAATAAAATATGAGATTTAACGGGCTTTTTATCTAATTTTATCAAAGCGCTTAAAAGACGATAATTTAAAAATTTCTCTCTTAAAATTTGAAATTTTATACCCTTTTTTTCCCATAAAACTACTTTTTTATAAAGAGCTATTCTTGCTTCTATACTTGCAGGTAAAATTTGCTTATTTACAGGAGACATTAATTCATCAATAAAATTCTTATCTTGTTTTTGTTTTTTAAGCCCATAAATACAACCACAATAGTTTTGATGATAAAGCATTTCTTTTTTTGCTAAAGCAAACTGCCTTTGAGTGCCACCATTTTTACGAAAATCAGGAGCTAAAAACTCTACCCCATAAGGCTCACATTCTTTTTGTAAAGCATTTTTTAACTGTTCTAAATCTTTTTTAGGGCTGGTTAAAAGCGTAGTAGTAAGCTTTTTTTCTCCTATTTTAGCAGCAAATTTAACACTAGATCCCATTCTTACATCAAAGCAAATTTCACACCTTGCACCTTTTTCAGGCTCATCTTCATAACCACGCACAGCATTAAGCCATTTTTCATACTCATACTCACCTTTATGAAGCTTGATGCCAAGTTTATCACAAGATCTTTTTACGTCTAAAAATCTTAGTTCGTATTCGCTTAAAGGATGGATATTTGGATCATAAAAATATCCTATGATTTTTTCATCAGGATAAGTCTTTCTAAGTTCTTCAATAAAATAATGGCTATCTACGCTACAACAAATATGTACTAGCATTAAAGACTTTCAAGCACTTTTAAAGCATGATCTTTTACACGAACATTACTATAAATTTGAGCAATCTTACCTGTTTCATCGATAACAAAAGTAGAACGAATAAGACCTTCGTATTCTTTTCCGTAATTTTTCTTAAGCCCCCAAGCTCCATAAGCTTTAGCAACTTCTTTTTCACTATCGCTAAGTAAAATATGTTTTAAATCAAATTTAGAGATAAATTTTTCATGACTTGCCACGCTATCAGGACTGATACCAATAATCACCGCATTTTTACCACCAAATTTATCATAATTTGCACTAAAATCACAAGCTTCTGTAGTGCAACCTGGGGTATTATCTTTTGGATAAAAATACAAAATCACCTTTTTGCCAATAAAATCTTTTAATGCTATTTTTACCCCATCTTGATTTAAAAGCTCAAATTGAGGTGCCTTATCTCCTATATTTAAACTCATTTACTTGCCTTTGCTTTGATAGCTTCTACACTTTCTCCGCCAAAGCCTATGTCATAATTTTCCACATCTTCTAAAATCACAACAACTCTTTCTTTACTTTTATTATATTTCGTGCTTAAAAGTTCGGTAATATCAGCTATAAGTTCCGCTTTTTGTTCCTTACTTAAAGACGGCTTTGCTAATTTAATATTTACCAATGGCATAATTTCTCCTTTTTTAACGATAATTTTTCATAATTATTTCAAAAAATACCTAATATTTTTTTTAACAAAAAAGCTTAATTTAATAAAAGCTTATTATTAGTATATTTTTGATATAATCCCGATTTATTCTTAAAATAATATTTTTTAAGAAATAAACAACTATAAAAGGTAAAAAAATGATCTCAGCAGATAAAATTTGGATGGATGGAAAATTAGTTGATTTTAAAGATGCAACTTTGCACTTTTTAACCCATTCTTTGCATTATGGCAATGCTGTTTTTGAAGGAACTAGAGCCTATAAAACAGATAAAGGCTTAGCAATTTTCAGACTTGAAGATCACACCAAAAGACTTTTAGAGTCTGCAAAAATTACTCTTTTAAATTGTCCTTTTTCTCAAAAAGATCTTGAAAATGCACAAATTGAACTCTTAAAAGCAAACAATTTTCAAAGCAATGTCTATATCCGCCCTCTGATTTTCTTAGGCGATGGAGTTATGGGACTTTATCATATAAAAGCTCCTGTAAGAGTTGGAATTGCAGCTTGGGAATGGGGTGCTTACCTTGGAGAAGAAGGTTTAGAAAAAGGCATAAAAGTAAAAATTTCGTCTTTTGCAAGAAATAGTGTTAAATCATGCATGGGAAAAGCTAAAGCAAGTGCAAATTATCTTAACTCTCAAATTGCAAAATTTGAAGCTATTGAAGCAGGATATGAAGAAGCTTTAATGCTTGATGAAGAAGGTTTTATCGCAGAAGGAACAGGAGAATGTTTCTTTATTGTAAAAGATGGGGTTTTAATCACACCTCCAAATGATTTTTCTTTAAAAAGCATTACTCAAGATACAGTGCTTAAAATCGCTCATGATCTTGGTATCACCGTGCTTCGCCAAAGAATTTCAAGAGATGAAGTTTATACTGCTGATGAAGCATTTTTTACCGGAACAGCCGCTGAAATCACACCTATTAACAATATTGATGCAAGAATAATAGGAAATGGTTTAAGAGGATCTGTAACTAAAAAACTTCAAGATGCTTATTTTGATGTAGTTTATGGACGCAATGAAAAATACGCATCTATGCTAACTTATATTTAAAAAAGGAAATAAATGCCAGCTGATTTGAATGATTATTTCAATAAAAAAAATGGAAATTCTAACAATAACGGAAACAACAACCGTCAAAATTTCAATTTCAAAGCACCAGAATTTAATTTTAAAGGTTTTGGGAAATTCTCTCCATTTGTTTATGGGGTGATTATTATTATCTTATTTTTAATCGTTGCAAAACCTTTTATGGTGATAAATTCTGGGGAAATGGGGATTAAATCAACAACAGGTAAATATGACCCAAATCCATTAGAACCAGGACTTCACTTTTTCTTACCTTTTGTACAAAAAATAACCATAATCGATACTAGAGTAAGACAAATCAACTATGCTTCTATAGAGGGAAGTAATGAAAATTTATCTTCAGGTTCAGGTGTTATTAATAAAAATAGTATTTCTGTACTTGATTCTCGTGGATTGCCTGTATCTATTGATGTTACAGTACAATACCGTTTAAATCCTTTGCAAGTTCCTCAAACCATAGCTACTTGGAGCTTAAATTGGGAAAATAAAATTATCGATCCAGTTGTTCGTGATGTAGTGCGAAGTGTTGTAGGAAAATATACAGCCGAAGAACTTCCTACTAATCGTAATACAATAGCCGCTCAAATAGAAGAAGGTATAAGAAAAACCATAGAAGCCCAACCAAACGAACCTGTAGAACTTCGCGCTGTACAACTTAGAGAAATTATTTTACCTTCAAAAGTAAAAGAACAAATCGAACGCGTGCAAATTGCAAAACAAGAGGCTGAAAGAACTAAATATGAAGTAGAAAGAGCTAATCAAGAAGCCTTAAAAAAAGCTGCTTTAGCTGAAGGGGAAGCAAATGCAACCATAATCAGTGCCAAAGGTAAAGCTATGGCTGTTAAGATAGAAGCAGATGCACAAGCTTATTCTAATAAAGAAATTGCAAACAGCTTAAACACCCCTTTGCTAAATTTAAAACAAATTGAAACTCAAAAAGAATTTAATGAAGCCTTAAAAGTCAATCAAGATGCTAAAATTTTCTTAACTCCAGGTGGAGCAGTGCCAAACATTTGGGTTGATACCAAAGATGCTAAAAAGCAAAGTGCTGCCAACATGAACTAAAAGGATACGCAAGTGGAAAAACTAAGAGAAATCGTGCTTTTTTACACTACTCATTTATATTTAGTAGATTATATGCTGATTTTATTAGTTTTTTTTCTCTTCACTTGTGTTTTACTTCTTTGTGTATTTTTACGCCATAGGCCTATAGCGGCACTTTTTATTATCGCATTTGATATTATTATTTGTTTTTTAGTTTATATCTATGGGTATAAACTAATAGACAATGAAGTAAGAACTCGAAAAACCGCTATTACAGATCAAAAAATGATACAAAGCTCAAATGATTTAATTGTTGATTTTAACATTACAAATAATTCAAAAAATAATTTTAAAGAATGTAAAATTACAGCTAAAATTTTTGCAGATAAAATACCTAATGATAATATCATAGAAGAATATAAAAAGAAATTTATCCCTTTTAGACAAAAAAGTAGAGAAATTAAAGATCTAAAGAAAAACGCAACCCAAGTTCAAAGAATTGCTTTTGAAAATTTTAACTATGAAAATAACTATACCATACGCTTAGTTTCGGAGTGTTTTTAATGCATTTTACGATTTTTCATATTATAGCTTTTATCATTTTACTTATTTGCTTTGCCTTGATTTGTATTTTAATCTTTCTAAAAGTCAAACAGAAAGAAATGGCTTTGATTTCTTATACCATAGCTACTATTTTTACCGCACTTTTGATATATTCTATTTTTCTAACAATCAATCAATTCACCACTCAAGCCGATCTTAGCAAACTAACCTACACAAGAGATCTAAGACATGAAAGCGTTATAGTAAGTGGAAAAGTTCAAAATCTTACTAAATTTGAAATCAGAAAATGCTATTTGATACTTAGCATATTAAACCAAAAACAAGTAGGAGGAGAAATTTTCAATGATAAAAATGTCCGTAACGCTAAAATGCAAAATACAAGTGTTTCTTATACTATAGAAATCATAGACACACTCCCAGGTAATACCTATAAAGAATTTAGAGCCAGTGTTCCTTTTCCTCCAAGTTTTAATAATCCTGAATTTTATCACACTTTAAAATGTATTTGATTCAAGAAATCAACTAGCAAAAATTCTAAAATACATTAATTATTCACACAACAAAACAATAATTCCACTATAAATTATATAAATATTAATAATAATTTAAGTTTTATTAATATAATATTTATTAATATACAAGATAAGGAGTCAATCAACCTTTAAATCTAAAAGCACTTTGCTAAATGAGAGTTAAAAATGGGAGGGAAAATAAAGCTATAAAAAGCTTATACCTTAAAACTCAACGAGATCGAAATGAGCTCAGAAGTATTAATCTGAGCTCAAAACAAACTTTTTTTTATAATTGAAGTTTTATCTTTTCTAAAAAAACAATAAGTAAAATATAATTAACTCAAATTTATTATATCAATAAAGAATAATATTAAAGCACTAAAAATAAATAATCTTAGTAAAAATTATACAATTAAGTAATAATTAAATTGCATAGTATTAAAATACATTTACATCAAATTTATATTAAGGAATTAGTAATGAAAAAAATTTTCATTTCTTTTGTTGTCCTAGCGACATGTTTATGGGCAAAAAATACCGCCTATACCGATGAAGTTGTATCGCTTTATCTTAATAAAGATGATACTAAAGTCATAGGAAGACTTTTACCTACAAATCCTTTTGAAGTGTTAAAAAGCGAAAATAACAGGGTTTTGCTAAAAATTGATGGTTATGTAAATCCTAAAGCACCTTCTGTGATTTATTTCAATGACTCTCAAAGAATTATTGTTGCAGCTTTTTCTAAAAATACAAAATTAAATTTCTCTCAAAGAATAACTGAAAAAAATGGCAAATGGGATAAGGTAAGCCTTGAAATTTGGGCAGATAAAAAAGAATTTATCAAAGACAATAAAGAAATGTTAAATCGAGCTAAAGAACTTTTTGTAAATAACTGCGGAATTTGCCACGCTATCCACAAAGAAAAAGAATTTACAGCTAACGCTTGGCCTGCAATTTTCCGTTCTATGGCTGATAGAACAGGTATTGATAAAAAAGACAGATGGCTAGTTATAGAATACTTACAAAAAAACGCAAAAGATTTTAAAACAAAATAAGGAGAAAAGCATGCTAGATAGAAGAAAATTTTTAAAAATTGGAGCGAGCTTAAGTGCTTTACCTCTCATCCCAAGCTTAAGTGCAGGAAAAACCGTAGAAGCTTCAAAAGTTAGCCTTGGACTTGTAAAAAATGGAGAAGTGATCACCGCAGCACACTGGGGGATTTTAAAACTCACTATAAAAGATGGCAAAATAGTAAAAAGCGAACCTTGGGAAAAAGTTACAAAAATGGATAATCCTTTACAGCACTACACTGCTGATATGGTTTATAAATCTCGTGTGAAATACCCTTATGTGCGTAAATCCTACCTTGAAAATCCTGACAATCCTAAACCTGAACTTCGTGGTAAAGATGAATTTGTCCGCGTAAGTTATGATGAAGCGATCAAACTCATCGCCAAAGAACTTAAAAAAACAAGAGATAGCAAAGGTGCAAGTGCAATTTTTGGTGGAAGTTATGGCTGGAAATCAAGTGGAAATATGCAAAACTCACGTATCTTGCTTCATAGATTTTTAAATGTAACAGGTGGATTTGTAGGAGCTACTGGGGACTATTCTACAGGAGCTTCTCAAGTGATTATGCCTTATGTTGTAGGATCGATTGAAGTTTATGAGCAACAAACCTCATGGGAAAATATCTTAAGCGATTCTAAATATGTTGTGATTTGGGGTGCTGATCCACTTTCTACTTTACGTATAGCTTGGACTTCAAACGAACAAAGAGGTTTGGCGTATTTTGAAAAACTTAAAGACAGTAAAATCAAAATAATTTGTATAGATCCTGTAAAAACCACTACAGCAAAATTTTTAAATGCCAAATGGATAGCTCCACGCCCAAATACCGATGTAGCTTTAATGATGGGTATGGCAAGCCATTTAATCGCTAAGAAAAAAGTCAATTACGAGTTTTTAGACACTTACACCACAGGCTTTGATAAATTTAAAGACTATTTAGAAGGCAAAGAAGATGGAGTTAAAAAAGATACCAAATGGGCAAGTAAAATTTGCGGTATCGATGAAAAAACTATCAAAAATTTAGCTGAAACTTTTTACGATAATCCTACTATGATTATGAGTGGTTGGGGTATGCAAAGAGCACATCATGGAGAACAACCTCACTGGATGCTAGTTACTCTTTGTGCGATGTTAGGACAAATCGGCACAAAAGGAGGTGGTTTTGGACTAAGCTACCATTACAGCAATGGCGGTGTTCCAACTTGCAAAGGCGGAGTGATCGGTGGTATGACAGCAGGTAGCTTAGGGATTTGGAAAAATGGTAAATTTAAAGGTTTAGCAAAAAGCGAAACTTCAAACGAAGGTGCAGAATGGCTTCAAAATGCAGCGAGTTATTCTTTCCCTGTAGCAAGAATTGCTGATGCTTTACTTCATCCTGGAAAAACCATAGATCACAACGGCTCTAAGCTTACCTATCCTGATATTGATTTTATTTACTGGGTAGGCGGAAATCCTTTAGTACATCATCAAGATACCAACACTAATGTAAAAGCATGGAGAAAACCACGGACCGTTGTGGTAAATGAAATTTACTGGACTCCAACAGCTAAAATGGCAGATATTGTTATGCCTGTAACTTCATCTTATGAAAGAGATGATATTACCATGACAGGAGATTATTCAAATATGCATATAGCTCCTATGAAACAAGCAGTTGAGCCTGTGGGTGAGAGCAAAGATGATTATGTAATTTTCTCTGATATTTGCAAAATTTATGGAAAAGATGTCTTTAATGCCTACACAGAAAATGGCAAAAAAGCTAAAGATTTCATCAAAGAATACTACAACAGTGCCCTAAAACAAACTCAAAGTTTTGGCGAAGCTTTTGCTACTCCTATGCCAAGTTTTGAAGAATTTTGGGCTAAAAATGAACCAATCACTTTTGAACCAACAGCTGAAAGTTTAGAATGGACTCGTTTTTCAGAATTTATAGAAGATCCTATCTTAAATGCTCTGGGTACAGATTCAGGACTTATTGAAATTTACTCAGAAACGATTAAAAATTATAATTATGATGATTGCAAAGCCCACCCTACTTGGTTTGAGCCTATTGAATGGCTTGGAAATGCAAGCAAAGAAGCACCTTTCCACTTACTCACAAATCACCCAAGAGATCGCTTGCACTCTCAACTTTGCCACACAAGCTTAAGAGATACTTATGCAATAAAAGATAGAGAGCCGATTTTAATCAATTCCAAAGATGCAAAAAAACTTGGTATAAAAAATGGCGATGTAGTGCGTGTGTTTAATAAACGCGGTGAAGTTTTAGCAGGGGCAGTTGTAAGTGATGAAATCATGCAAGGGGTTGTAAGACTTTGCGAAGGTGCTTGGTACGATCCTAATGAAAACGGACTTTGCAAATGTGGAAATGCAAATGTTTTAACCATGGATATACCAACTTCAAAACTTGCCAATGGCAATATCTCTCACACAGGACTCGTAAATATAGAAAAATTTAAAGGTGAACTACCAAAACTTACTGCCTTTAGTGCGCCAAAAGGTGCGAACTAAATTTAAGAAAGCCGCAAGGCTTTCTATTGTCCAAGCAAATTTAAACTTAAAGCCATTATTGCCATTCCTGCAATAAGTCCATATAAACTATCATGAGCCTTATCATAAGTTTTTGCAGCGGGCAAAAGCTCATCAAGAGATATAAAAACCATAATTCCTGCAATCACAGCAAAACTTATAGCTAAAGTAAGATCGCCTATAAAAGGCAATAAAATCAAAGCTCCAACAAAAGCACCCAAAGGCTCTGCAAAACCCGAAAGAGCTGAATAAATAAAAGCTTTTTTCTTATCTCCTGTAGCATGGTAAATTGGCAAACTCACAGCCAAACCTTCAGGGATATTGTGTATAGCCACAGCTATAGCTATGGCAATTCCTAAAGTAAGATTATCAAGACTTGAAATAAAAGTAGCAAAACCTTCTGGGAAATTATGTATAGCAATAGCCAAAGCTGTAAAAATCCCTGTACGTTTTAAAGCTTTAGTATTGATCTGATGCAACTTTTCTCCAGGATGAAATTTCGGAGGATTTTGTCCTTTTTGGGGTAAGGGACAAATTTTTAACTCGCTTAAATCCTCTTTAGGTTCGTGAGGATTGACATCTTCGGGGATTAATTTATCAATCAATAAAGATATTAAAATTCCACCAAAAAAACAAGCTAATCCCAAAAGCTCAGCCCAATGCGAATCATAGTGATTTTTAAAATCTTTAAGTGCAGTAGGTAAAATTTCCATGAAAGAAATGTATATCATTACTCCAGCTGAAAAACCAAGCCCCAAAGAAAGCACTCTTAAATCATCTTTTCTGGAAAAAAAGGCTATTATAGAACCTATAGCCGTAGAAAAACCTGCAAAAAGAGTCAATAGCATTGCGATAAAAATTTGTTCGAATGTAAATTGCATTAATATTCTTAAATAAATAATATTTTAAAACTCTTTATATTTATAAAAAGTTAATACTTGGTAAAAATATACAAAATAATTAAAAATTTTTGATTTTTTATGTAAAAAATTCACTTTTTATACGCTTTTTCTCTTATTTTTTGCTAGAATAATTAGAATAATATTTTTATTTTATTTTCAATATAAATATAGGAGTTATAATGCAAAAAATGAATTCAGGTAAATCCGTTGGAATTTCAGCCAAGCTTACACTATGGGTTGGAATTTTAGTTGTATTAATTTTAGCAATCACAAGTGCTGTTAGTTACTTTGATTCGAGAAACAATACATATGAATTGCTAAAAGACACTCAGTTAAAAACTATGCAAGATGTGGGTGCTTTCTTTGAAAGCTATGGTATGTCAAAAAGAAATGGCATTCAAATACTAGCTAATGAACTTACTAAACGCCCTGATATGAGTGATGAAGAACTGATCAATCTTATTAAAGCATTTAAAAATGTTAATGGCTATGATCTAGTTTATGTAGGATTTGAAAATACAGGTAAAAATTACCAATCTGATGATCAAATTTTAGACTTATCAAAAGGTTATGATACCAAAAATCGTCCTTGGTATAAAGCCGCCAAAGAAGCAAAAAAACTTATAGTAACAGATCCCTATAAATCAGCCAATAGTGGACAAGTTGGTTTAACTTACGCTGCTCCATTTTATGATAGAAATGGAAATTTTAGAGGTGTTGTGGGTGGAGATTATGATCTAGCAAAATTTTCAACCGATGTGTTAGCTGTGGGTAAATCACAAAATACCTATACCGTAGTGCTTGATCCAGAAGGAACGATACTTTTTAGAGACGATATCACTAAAATCCTAACAAAAACAGAATTAAGTATCAATATCGCTAATGCAATCAAAGCAAATCCTGCTCTTATTGATCCAAAAAATACAGATACTTTATTTACTGCTAAAGATAATAAAAGTATAGATTATGCAATCATGTGTAATTCTACTTTTAATCCTTTATTTAGAATTTGTACAGTAACAGAAAACAAAGTTTACACCGAAGCTGTTAATTCTATTTTAATGAAACAAGTTATAGTTGGTATTATAGCTATAATCATAGCTTTAATTTTAATTAAATTCTTAATTAATAGAAGCCTCTCTCCACTTACAACTATTCAAACAGGTTTAAATTCATTCTTTGATTTTATCAATCATAAAACAAAAAATATTTCTACTATAGAAATAAAAAGCAATGATGAATTTGGGCAAATCTCAAATGCTATCAATGAAAACATCCTTGCTACTAAAAAAGGTTTAGAACAAGACAATCAAGCCGTTAAAGAATCAGTTCAAACCGTATCAGTTGTAGAAGGTGGTAATCTAACAGCAAGAATCACTGCTAATCCAAGAAACCCACAACTGATTGAACTTAAAAATGTTCTAAATAGACTTCTTGATGCTTTACAAGCTAGAGTAGGTTCTGATATGAATGCTATTCATAAAATTTTTGAAGAATACAAAAGCTTAGACTTTAGAAATAAATTAGAAAATGCTAGTGGTAGTGTAGAATTAACTACTAATGCTTTAGGGGATGAAATAGTTAAAATGCTAAAACAAAGTTCAGACTTTGCTAATGCTTTAGCTAATGAAAGTGGAAAATTACAAACTGCTGTTCAA
>NZ_RYXZ01000006.1:0-116585 GCF_004378845.1 Campylobacter sp. CH278
TTCTAAACCTTTTTTAGTAGCAAGGATGTTTTCATTGATAGCATTTGAGATTTGCCCAAATTCATCATTGCTTTTTACTTCTATAGTAGAAATATTTTTTGTTTTATGATTGATAAAATCAAAGAATGAATTTAAACCTGTTTGGATAGCTGCAAGTGGGGAGAGGTATTTTGATACGATGAAATAAAGGAGGATTACGCTAAATACTACTACAATAATGACAACAATGGCTTGAATAAATGCAGCTTTATGAATAGGTTTATTTATAATATCAGCACTTTCGGTAATACAAGCTGTATAAGCAAAGACTTTAGCACAAGTTCCAAGTCTTTCTTTGCCGTCTAATCCATAAGTAAAAAAGTTATAGTCTCCATGTGTTTTATATGCATTTAGAACAGGAGAATGATCAATGGATGGGTTTAATAATTCTTTATTGGTTGCTGCAAATATTTTATTTTTTTGATCAAATAAAAAAGTATTTCCAGGAGTTTTTGCAACTAAATTTTGCAAATCTTCTGATGGTATATCGATACCCAGTACTCCTATGATTTTGCCATCTTTATAAATAGCTTTAGAATATGTTATTACATATTGTTTTAAAATTGTATCTAAATATGCTGGTGTAACAAAAATATCATTTGTTTTTAAAGCTTCTTGATACCAATCTTTTGTCTTTATATCTAAATCATCATGCAATTCAGGCATTTTTGCATCATTAGACTCTTGACTAAGTAAAACTTTTCCATTGTTTAAACCTAAATAAACATTTAGTGCATTTATGCTATGACGATAATATTTCAATATCGGACCAACATTGTTAATAATATTTTCTTCAGTGACTAAAGATTGATAAGGTAAGTTCGCGATATCTTTTTCTAAAGCTCTAGCAAAAGATTGATTTGTGGAACGGAAATTTTCAACGGTAGATTGTGTGACTTTAAGTAGATCAGTTTGATTTTTAAGAGTGCTTTCATGTAGTGAGGTTTTTGTAAAATAAAAACTTACAATACCTAGAACAATTAAGGCAAAAATTGCAATTAAATTTGCAATGAGGGAAAGTTTGATTTTAATACTATTCATTATTTTCCTTTTAATCTTTGTTATTTTTAGCATAAAACTAATAATTTGGCTATTATTTTATCACAAAAAAATAAAATAAATTTTTATTTTTATCTTAAAAAAGAGAAAATATGGCTTATACTATAAAAGAGGTAGAAAAAGAAACAAAAATTAGTGCTCATACTTTAAGATTTTGGGCTAAAAAGGGTTTGTTTCCTTTTGTTCAAAAAGATGAAAATAGTGTGAAATATTTTTCAAAAAGCGATATAGAATGGGCAAAATGGATAGAATGGCTTAGAATTTCAGGTATGCCAATAGAACAAATCAAACATTATATAAAACTTTGCTCTTTGGGTATAAAAACTGCCAAAGAAAGACAAGAGATGTTAAAACAAACAAAGAAAAAATTACAAAACCAGATTAAAACATTAAAAGAAAGTGAAAAAGTTTTAAGCAAAAAGATAAAAATTTATGAAGAAATGCTTGCAAATGAAGTCGATGGGTTTAACCCAGAAAGCAAGGACTATCAACCTTGTGATAAATTGCATAAGTTTAAGGGTTGATTTTATATTAAGGACAAATTTGGGTAATAATATTTTTATTTTTTTAATAGCATTTTTAAGTTCTAAATTTTTGATATTTTCAAAAAGATCTAAATGCAGTTTAAAAACTCATTATTAATCCCATAATACGCCCAAGTTCCTTGACGCCTTACATATAAAACCGCATCTTTTAAAATTTTTAAATGTCTTGAAAGTCTTGATTGGCCCATGTTTAAAAGCTCTTGTAAATCACAAACACAAAGTTCTTTGTATCTTAAAAGATGATACAAAATCAAAACCCTACTTTCATCATTGATTGCTGAAATAATGGTTAAAAATTTTTGCATTTTATTTCCTTAAATTAAATTAATAAAAATTCCAAAAGATGTAGCCGTGCCTAAAATAATCATAACAAATAAAAATAAAAATTTTTATTTTAAACATTTGTTTGAGTAAAATAAGCTGCAGTGATTATGCTAGTGCTATGATAGACATAGTGCTTAATTCTTGCTATGAAAACACACGCATTGGAGTAATAAGCCTATAAATAAAGATGCCTTATGCTTTTAAGGTATCTTTTATTTCTTTTAAATGCTTATTTTGAAGTTTCAAATTTTTCTAAAGATTTTAAATTCACCACTTTTATGAAAGATTTTATTTAATATAGATAAATATTTTTATTTTAGGTTATTGACTTAGACCTACTCTCATCTTTTATACTTTTAAAAATATTAATTGAAAGGATAAAATGAAAAATTTAAATAAAGCTTCAAATGCTCAAATTATTCTAGTATTTTGTTTAGGGGTATTTGGGATTTTGAGCACAGAACTAGGGATGATGGGTATAATTCCTATTGTTTCTCAAAATTTCAGTGTAAGTATTTCAGATGCGGGTTGGAGCGTGAGTGTTTTTGCATTAGTAATTACTTTTTGTGCTCCTATTGTTCCATTGCTTTGTGCAAATTTTAATCCTAAAAAACTTATGCTTATTTGTCTTTTAGTATTTATTTTAAGCTCCTTAGTTGGTGCTTTTGTGAATGAGTTTTGGCAACTTTTAGTTTTTAGAGCTATTCCTGCATTTTTTCACCCTATTTATATAGCCTTAGTTTTAAGTATGGCTGCAAATTTAGCCCTAGATAAAAAAGATATTCCAAAAAATGTAGGTAAAATTTTTGTAGCTGTGAGTGCAGGTATGGTTTTAGGAGTGCCGCTAACTAGTTATTTAGGCGGAAAATTTGGTTTTGAAATTTCAATGCTATTGTTCGTGTTTTTAAATCTTTTATCCTTTGTAGCCACTTTATTTTTAGTACCAAATTTCAAAAAAGAAAATAAAGTCAAAATAGGCAAACAACTACTCATTTTAAGATATCCGCTTTTATGGATAAGTGTGCTTTGTGTTGTTTGTATTAATGCTGGAATTTGGGGATTTTATTCTTATTTTTAAGATTTTTTGTTAAGTATTGCGAAAATAGATTTTGATTTAATCAGCATTATCCTTGCTGTTTATGGCTTTGCAAATATCATAGGTAATAATCTTGCACCAAAATTGCTTATAAAAAATGTCAAATTTAATTTGATTTTTACACTTTTGTTTATGATAGCGTTTTATGTGTTGATTTTTAATTTTTATTCCAAAAATACTATTTTAATGATTCTAGCTTTTATTTTAGGTGTTTTAGGCGGCGTGATGAATAATGGAACTCATTTTTTAATAAGCCATCCTTTCCCTAAAGCCAAAGATTTTACCAATGGGCTTTTTATTAGCGTTGCAAATATAGGTCTTAGTATAGGAACTGCTATTTGTGGGCTTGTGATCTCTTTAAGTGATACGCGTTATATTATCGTAAATACTATTGTTTTGTTGATTTTAGGAATTATCATGATTTTTGTAAGAAGTAGGATAGAAAAAATGAAATTAAGATTTTAAATTTTTATTGACTTAGAGTAGCTCTCATGTTTTATAATACTAAAAAAGGAGGTAAAATGCAAGAATTAGAAAAAGCAGGAATTCATGGAAGTTTTAAAGGCGATAGTAAATTTTTTAGCAAAAATGTAAAAGTTTCTATGATGTTTAAATCAAATGAGTGGAGAAATTTTAGTGGGGCTTTGGTTGAATTTGAAGCCAGTGCTAGAAGTGCGTGGCATACTCATCCTCAAGGACAAACCTTAATCGTAACAGAGGGTGAAATCATCACAAAAGTTCCAGGCCAAAAAGCCTTTATAGCTAAAAAAGGCGATGTGATAAGCTGTCCTATAGGAGTAAAGCATTTTCATGGTGCAACTAATACAAGTAGTGGAGCACACATAGCACTTACAGGCGAAAAAGAGGGTAAAAATGTAGAATGGCTTGAGCTTGTAAGCGATGAAGAATATGAAAATGCCTTAAAAGAAGCAAGAGAGTAAAAGAAATTTGTAAATAAAACAAAAACTTTTATGTTTTTGGAGTATTTTAAATGCTCTTTTTTTATAAACTTTAAAAACTACAAAGGATAAAACCATGCAATTAAGACAAAAAGCAAGAGAAATTTTTGAAAAACTCTTAGGAGTAAAAAAGGATCAACTTTTTGCAAGTGATAAAGAGTATTTTATCAATCACATAAATTTTACTTTTGGAGAGAGTTTTGTAAAAGCAAATTTGGATACACAAAAATATTTTTTAATCACCCTTGCTTCTACTTTAGCAGTGGGTGGAAAAATGGAATTTAAAGCTTTACTTCAAGGTGCAATCAAGAACGATATAAGTCCTATTGCCATCAAAGAAGTGATTTATCAAGCTACGCCTTATGTGGGTTTTGCTAGGGTATGTGATTTTTTAAGTCTTTGTAATAAAGTATTTAAAAAACTAAATATCGCCTTAGTTTTAACTCCACAAGGCACTACTACGCAAGAAAATCGCAAAATAAAAGGCAGGGAAATACAAAATGCTATTTTTGGTGAAGCCAATATCACTAAAATGATAGAATCTACCCCAGAAGATAAAGTTTTTATAAATGATTTTTTGAGTGCGAATTGTTTTGGAGACTACTATACACGCACAGGACTTGATCTAAAAACTAGGGAGCTTTTAACCCTTGTATATCTTATCTCACTTGGTGGGCTAGACAATCAAGTAAAAGCCCACATACAAGGCAATCTTAACATGGGGCAAAGTAGAAAAGATTTGCTAAATATCATTGCAGCTCTTATTCCATATATCGGTTATCCAAAGGCTTTAAATGTCCTAAATTTGCTTGATGATATTAAAAAGTAGAATGCAAGCAATAAATATTTATTGTCAATTGAGTTAGAAGTTATTTGTAAATTAGTTTTTATCAAAAAACTTGCAATCATTTTAGTATGCTTTTAAGCTCATTTAGATATTCTTGTTGTATTTTTAGATTTTCTTCTAAAGAATTTAAAATCTCTTCACTAGTTCTTAGGATTTTTTCTTCTTTTACATTTGGATTTTTAGCACTTAAATCATAATTTCTTTCTTCAAGCTCTTTTTTGCTAACAAGCCAAGAATTAGCAGTGATTTTTCTTTCTTTGTAGCACTTTAGAAATTCTTTAAAATGTGCGTATTCTAAAGGCTTATTTTTAGTAAGTTTGTAAGGTGGTATAAGCTCGTAGTAATAAACTCCATCGCCTTCACAAATACATTTTTTACCTTTAGAGAAAAAAAGCACATTAGTCTTAACAGCACTATAAGGCAAAAATACCCCACTTGGCAAACTCAAAACGCATTCTAAATTAAAATCATCTAGTAAATCTTTTTTTACACTCACAAAGGCATTTGAATTTTGAAAAAGCACACCTTCAGGCACGATGATCGCACATCTTCCGTTGTTTTTTAAAGATTTTAAAATGTGCTGTAAAAATAAAAGTTCAGTAGCATTTGATTTTATAGGAAAATTTTCTTGAATTTGTTCTTTTTCTTTGCCACCAAAAGGTGGATTTGCAAGTATTACTTCGTATTTATCTTTTTCTGTTATATCTGTTATTTTTTTACTTAAAGTATTTGTTTTTATGATATTTGGACTTGAAATTTCATGTAATATCATATTCATAACGCCCATTGCATAGCTAAGCGGAGTTTTTTCTTTACCAAAAAGAGCATCATTTTTTAAAAATTCAAGCTCTTCTACGCTTAAATTTGCTTTTTTGCCTTTGGTTCTGTCTTTATATAAAATATGTAAAAAACTCTCAACTAAAAATCCACAACTACCACAAGAAGGATCATAAATTCTTTCTTTTGGTTTAGGATTTATTACTTCCACCATAGCCTTTATCAAAGGACGCGGAGTATAAAATTCTCCACTATTTCCACCATCGCTACCCATATCTTTTAAAAGTTTTTCATAAACTTCACCTAAGGCAAATACTTCATCTTCTTTATTAAAACTAATCTCATCAATGATATTTATCACTTCTCTTAAAGTATGTCCATTTGCTATGCGATTGTCTATAAATTCAAAAATTCCACCGATTTTATACTCTATACTTTTAAAATCATCATTATTTTTAAAATTTTTAAGATAAGGGAAAAGCTCTTTATTTACAAATTCAAGCAAATCCGATCCACTTAAAGCATTTTTTACATCAAGTTTGCCATCTTTTTTAGGCGCTGCCCAAACACTCCAGCTAAATTTTTCTTGCAAAATGCTTTTATAATCTTTGCCATCTAAAAACGCTAAATCTTTTAAATTTGTCTCATAATCATCTAAAAATTTTAAAAAAAGTATCCAGCCAATCTGCTCTGTATAGTGCATAGCACCGCTTATACCATCATCTCTTCTTAAAATATCTGTGATTTTATCGATTTTGTTTTGCATTTTCTCCCTTTAAAGCTTTTAAAATAGTTTTATCAAAGTCTAGTTTTATTTTTTATTTTTGTTTTTGAACTGCAATATGTTAAAAAAATCAAAAATTTTTAACATATCAAGCCAATGTGTTAAAATTTGGCAAATTTTTTTAACATTATAATTCTCCCTTAAAAGCCTTATCAAGTAAGGATTGCTTAAGCTCTTCATAATCTTTTAGCTCTTTGGTGTAAAGCTCTTTTAAAGCCTTTGCCTTTTCAAAGACAAAATCTAAATGCTTTGCGATTTGCTCTTGCTCTTTGAGTGGTGGTAGCGGGATTTTAGAATTAAAAATATCTTTATCAGAAACAGATGGATATTGTGCTCCTCTAATAAATTTGCTTATATAATTATCAAAAATATCACTTAGTAAAAAGAAAAATAAATATTTATTATTTAAATTTTCATTAGCCCTTAAAACACAAAATCCAGTTGAACCTACGATATTATTAAAGTTATAATAATTTATAGCTATATTTTTTAAATTAGGTCTTGTAGTGGCATATAAAATATCTCCATATAATACATCTTTCCTTGCTCTACTAGGTGCATATTGCTTGTCGATATTTTTTATACTACAAATACAAAAATTTTTATTATCAATAGAAGATATGTCTATATAATAAAATTTATCATCATTAAAATCACAAGGATTAACATTTGAAGTTTTTAAAACAACAGAATTTAGGCTTTTCCATTCCCAAAATTGCGGGAGTTGATAATTTTCTTTAGTATTATCGTTAAGTGGATTAAAGACTTTTTGCAAAGCACTTTGCATAAGCTCATCAATATTTGCTAAATTTTCTTTTGCTTTTTTGATATTTTCATCAATCTTACTAAAAGCAAAATCCAAAATCCCCACTATCCTTTCTTGCTCTTCTAGTGGTGGTAAGGGGATTTGTAAATTTTCTAAATCAGCAAATCTTAAATTATTTATATTAGAACCTTTAGAAATATTCAAAATATAATTTTTATAAAAACTACTTTTTAAATAAAAAGCTAAAAATTTATGAGAAATATTTAAATTATTAATTCTAAATAATCCACAAAAAACTCCGAAGGTAAAGTCATTTAAATCATTTAAAAGTATATTTTTTCCAACAATATGTTTACTTCCGCTACTCATCGCAAATAATATATCATTGTTTTGAATAATCTTATCAACCGCTAATTCTTTGGGGATTATTTGCAAATCATCTAAAATTAATTCATTTTGAATATTATTTGCTCTCAATAAATACACGGACTTTTCATCTTTTATGGATAATAATTGCTCTTTTTTGTAAGAAACGCCCCTTATAAAAAAACCTATCTCACCAAGCTTTTTGACTTCCCAACCCTGCGGTAAATTTGTCATTTTATTGCCTTTTTCTATTTATTTACCTATACTTTTAACTAACGCTTTATATTGTTGTTTATCATTTTGTTTTATTGTTTCTAAAATAAATTTAGCTATTTTTTTGCTTTCTTCTATATCAATAGGTTGCATTCCTCTGCTAAGTATCTCTCTTAAATGTGAGTATTCATTTTGATACCTATTTATAATACTTGCTACCATTTTTTGATGATTTTCATCAATTTTATCACTTTGATATGTATCATTAAAAAATCTTTCGATTAATTCTTTATCTAAACTCTCAAAATTATTTGGATATTTAAAAAATAAATAAATCTCAAGAAATTTTCTTAAATTATTTCCAAAATTATAAACAAGAGAAGTTTTTAAATCTTCATTATCTATATCATCAATATTTTTAAAATTATAAATTTGTTCAAAAAGATAATTAAATTCTGTTGTATATTTCTCTAAACATTTAGGTAATTTTTTAACTTCACTTGTTTCCATACTTTCTTTGACACTTTTTTCAATAAAATAGTATTGTGGAAAATCATACTCTTTTTCATCATTTTTGCTTTGTTTGGATTTGCTTTTCTTTAATCTTTTTATATATTTTAAAAAATCTAAATTATGCGTAGATATAAAAAATTGCTCAAAAGAATTTTTTCTTACTATTTCATTCTCTATCACAGAAAATATAAAAAATATATGATTGTTATCTAGGCTAGAGATAGGGTCGTCTATCCATATTATAGGATTTTTATCTTTAGTTTTTGCATCTTCCAAACTTGCCACAAAATAGCAAAAGGCTACCAAACTACACTCACCCTCACTTAAATTTTTAGCTTGTTTGCCATTTCTTAAAATTTCAAATTCTCCATTTAATTGCCCATTATCATCTTTTTTTGCTTTTAATTCTAATAAATTGTGTCCAAAATATGATTTTAAATATTTATTTATATTGCTTGTAGAAGTTTCTAGATTACTAAGCTTTGTCTTATAATTTTCTATTCTTTTATTTAAAAGGTTTATTTTGTTGTCTTGTGTTTTAATACTTTCCTCTAAAATATTTATATTTTGTTGTAGAATTTCAACTTCATCTTGTTTGGCAAGATAATCGCTATCTTTAGCAAACTTTGCTACTTCATTCAGTCTTAATCTTTCTCTTGCTTCATTTTGATTTGCTAATAATTTTTCTGTGTATTCATCATTTTCTTTGCATAAATTTTCAATTTGGTTTAATGTTAAAAATATCTCATTTGAAAAATCATTAATATTTTCTAACTTTATGGGAGTAAAAACATCTTTTTGTTTTTCTTTTATTTTTTTCTCTATTTTCAATATCTCTTTATTATAATTCGCAATACTTACTCCTAGTTGTTCTTTTAGGGCAATAAAACTATCTTTATAATTAGAATAAAAATTTTCATTTTTAACATCTTGTAATAAATTTTTTAATTCTAATTTATAATTTTCAAAATTATCTAATAAATATTTTAATTCTTTTTCAATTTTTTCTTTTTCTCCACTATCATCTTTTATGTTATTTTCAATCCAAACTATTCTTTCTAGTGTTAATGGGTTGTTGCAAAATTTACATTGCTGTGTAGATGAATGCTCTTTATGAAATTTTAAACCTTCTTCTAGCCATTGTCTTAATTCGCTTGTTAAATTTTCTTTAATGATAATTTTTTTTTCAAGAATTTCTGATGAATGTTTTAAAATATTTTGAAAATTATTTTTATTAAAATTAATTGTAAAATTTATATTTTGCTTTTCTTTGTCTTCTAAGATTTTTACAAGTTTATTTTGTGTTTCATCGTTAAGAATATAGATATTTACATCATTTTTAATTACAATTAAATCTTTTTCTAAATTTTTCTTATTATAGTCATTACCTTGTTTTGTCAAATTTGAACTACTTTTTATAACTTTAGCTTTATTTGTAAGATTTTCATTTAAAGTTTTTATTTTATCTTGTTGTTTTTTAGAAATATCATCTTGATTTATTTGTATGTTTTTTAACTTCTCATTTCTTTTTGCTAAAATTTCTTCTCTTTTTTCAATTATTTCTTTTATATTTTTTTGCTCCTCCCCTATGCTTTTAAAACCTTTTATATTTCCTTTTTTATCATATAAATAATTTAAGTTTTCCTTTACAAAATCACTATTATAAACCCTAATATCTAGATTAGATTTTATAACATCATTTTGGGTTAAAAAATTACCATCTTCTAATTTTATTTTAAAATTTCCATCCAAAAAATCTTCATTATGTTTTTTAAGCTCAAAACTTCTAGCTATCCTTGAAAGTGTAGTTTTACCTGAATAATTTCTACCATAAAAAATATTAATTGTTTTAAATTCTTCAAGATTATTACCCCATTTAAAATTTTTATAAGAGCCAAAATTTATTTCATTAAATTTTAAAATTTTCATTTTTTACCTCGCATAAATCTCCTTTTGTAAATCATCAAAACTTTGTTTTAGAATTTCTAAGCCACCAAATTCATCGGCCAATTCTCTTACATTACCCAAAGAACTAAGTTCTATAAGTGGTTTTAAGCCATCATCAAAGTCTTTTATGCCGTATTGCTGATATCTACCGAGTAAAAATTCTATAAATTTTATAGCCTTTTCTTTTTGAAAGCGTTTTAAAAACTCACCATTTTCTACTTGTAAAACACGCTCTTGCCTTGTTTTTATCTCGGCATTAAAGCTTAAATGCGCTAAAACATCGTATATATCACAATCTTTTTGAAAAATTTCTCTTAGATCTTTTAAAGCATCTTCATCTACTCCATCATTTGCAAGGGCTTTTAAAAATCTTTCTCTATTTTTTTGATCACTCCAAATTTCACGCAATTTTGCTTCATCATCATAATACTCACCAAGCTTTCCTATCAAAAATTCCAAAAACTCCTTAGTGCTAAGTGGCTTACCTTGTGCTCCTACATAAGTAGTTGTGATATCTAAAATCTTAAGTTTTGTACCTTTTAAGTGTATGGTTACGCTCTTTTTTTCTTTGCTTTCTTCTTTTGTTTGTTTTATATGCTCTTTAGTGATTTTTTCTTTTTCATCTTGCTCTTTTAATTCTTCTATTTTTTCACCATCCCATTTTGGATCATAAAAAAGCTTAGTCGCACCGACAAAATCAAGTATGGTAAAAAAGTCTTTGCCTTCATAAACCCTAGTGCCACGCCCGATGATTTGCTTAAATTCCACCATAGAACCTATATTTGCTAGCAATACTATATTTCGCACATTTTTTGCATCCACTCCAGTTGTGAGCATTTTAGAGCTAGTAAGTATGACAGGATAGCTTTTATCATTATCTTGAAACAATTTTAAATAATCAAGCCCTATTTTACCTTCATCACTCGTAACTCTTACACAATAATCATCTCTTTTAACGCTTTTATATTTATCTATAGCCCTTTTTACTTCATTTGCATGAGCTTGATTTGCACAAAAAATTATGGTTTTATCCATAGGATTTATAAGCTCTAAAATTTTCTTAGCGATAAAGTCATTATAGTTTGGTAAAAAGATATTTCTTTCAAATTCACTTTGTTTATAAAAGCCTTTTTCAAGCTCACCTTGTATCAAATCATCAGGATTATAGGTATAACCATCACTCAAAGTTGTTTTTATGAGTTTGACTTTATAAGGGGTTAAAAATCCATCTTCAATACCACTTTTAAGACTATAATCATAAACACTCTCACCAAAATACTCATAAGTGTCTATATTTTCTTCTTTTTTTGGAGTAGCGGTTAAACCAAGCTGAGTCGCATAAGAAAAATACTCAAGCACAGCTCTCCAGCTTCCTTCTTCGTTTGCTCCACCTCTGTGGCACTCATCTATGATGATAAGATCAAAAAAATCTTTTGGGTATTGAAGATAAAATTTGCTCTCTTGTTCTTCTTGGATGTTTTCTTGTTCTTTTGAATTTGCGGCTAAGCTTTGATAAATTCCAAAGAAAATATTTGCATTTGTTATGATTTTTCCATCATTTTTCTTTATTTCTTCGGCACTAATTGCCTTACAATCACTTTCTATAGGATTAAATTCTCCTAAGGCTTGATCTCTTAAGCTCACTCTATCACATAAAAATAGTATTTTAGGCTTTTGATCTTTGTTTTCTTTATTCCATCTTGCCTCTAACAAACGATAGCACAAATTAAAAGCTATGGTTGTTTTTCCTGTACCTGTAGCAAGAGTGAGTAAAATTCTATTTTTGTTATTTATAATAGCTTCTATGACTTTATCTATTGCTATTTTTTGATAATATCTTAATTCTTTTTGCGGAATATACATAACATTTTGGGTTAAAAGCCTGTATTGCCATTCTTTGACATTGCCATAAATCCTATCAAAAAGCTCTTTAGGACTTGGGAATTTATCTATATATTTACCACTATGACTTCTTATATCGTATTCATAAATTTTTTCTCCATTGCTACTATATACAAAAGGCACATTTAAAATTTTTGCATATTCTATGCCTTGAGATAAACCATCTAAAGGATCTTTACTAAATTTTTTAGCTTCTATTATAGCAAGGTTGTTTCCTTCATATCTAAGCAAATAATCTGCAAATTTTCTTTGTGCTCTTTTACCACCTAAAAGCTTTCTACCATCTGTAAAATAATAATTTCTTTTTATATTTTCTTCATACCAAGAACTATTATAAAGCTTTGCATCTATAAATTTTACTCTAGTATCATCTTCTGAATACAAATTTTGCATTTTTACCCCAAAGTGAAAAATTATAGCATTTATACTAGTTTTTTAAAAAAATTATTTTCACTCTTGACTTATAGCTACTCTAATGTTTTATAATTATAAAAAATCAAAAAAGGAGCAAAAATGCAATACAAAATTTTAGAAAACAATCGCATTGCAAGTAAAGGCTATGCAATGCTTAGCAAGGATGCGAAATTCACACCCTTTGAATTTAGCCGCCACGCTATTGGCGATAATGATATTTTGATTAAAATCCTATATGCAGGCATTTGTCATAGCGATATTCACACCGCAAGAAGCGAGTGGGGAGAAGCTACTTATCCTTGCGTGCCTGGGCATGAGATAGCAGGAGAAGTTATCGCTGTGGGTAAAAATGTGAGTAAATTTAAAGTAGGAGATTACGCAGGGGTTGGTTGTATGGTAAATTCATGTGGTGAGTGCGATGCTTGCAAACGCTCACAAGAGCAGTTTTGCGAAAATGGCAAAACCATCTTTACTTACAATAGTTGCGATGTATTTCACGGCAATGAAAACACTTATGGAGGCTACTCAAACAACATAGTTGTAAGTGAAAAATTTGCCATTTGTGTGCCAAAAAATGTACCGATGGATAAGGTTGCACCTTTGCTTTGTGCGGGCATTACCACTTACTCGCCTTTAAAATTTTCTAAGATAAAAGAAGGCTCAAGCGTTGCTATAGCAGGCTTTGGCGGACTTGGTATGATGGCTGTAAAATACGCTGTTAAAATGGGTGCAAAGGTTAGCGTTTTTGCTAGAAATGAAAACAAAAAAGCCGATGCTTTGGCTATGGGTGTAAATTCATTTTACACAAGCTGCGATAAAAACGCCGTAAAAGAACGCTTTGATTTAATCATCTCAACCATTCCAACGCCTTATAATCCTGCTGTTTATTTGGATTTACTTAAATTTGGTGGCGAAATGGCTATAGTTGGCTTACCTCCTGTGGAAGATAAGGTAAATATAGGCATAAACGAGCTTGTACATAAGGCAGGTAAGAAGATTTATGGCTCGCTAATTGGCGGTATTGCTGAAACTCAAGAAATGCTTGATTTTTCTTTAAAACACGAAATTTATCCAGAAACCGAACTTATCACTCCACAAGAAATCGATAAGGCTTATGAAAATTTAACCTCAGGAAAGGCTAAATTTCGCTATGTCATTGATATGAGAGATGAGTAAATTCAAGACTCTTTAAGAGTCTTGAATTTATACCAAGAAATGAAAAGCAAAATCGCACTAGCGCCCAACATAAAAAAGCCAAAAAAGGCGTTAAAATAACTTACAATCAAAGCCACCATAAAAAATTTATATACAAATAAAAACTCGTTCCAAGAACTAATTTTAGCCATTATTTTAAAATGAAAATAGCCTAAAATAAAAGCAAGAATGGTAAAAAATGCACAAAAATAAAATGCTAATTTTCCTTTTGTTTGTGAAAATAAAAATTATTATATTCTATATAACATTGATAAAAACCAAAACTTGCTAAAACACAAAATAAAAATCCTAAAAAAATTAAAGCAAAGCTTATGCTTTTAAGTTTGAAAGAAAGCAAAATAATACTTAAAAAATAGAGTAAAATTCCACAAATCATACTTATAAAAATCAATGTCAAAATAATAATATTTCTTTCTTCTATAAAATAATCAAAAAATAAATAAAAGCATAAAGCAATACTTAAAGCAAATGCAAAAATGGCTAAAAATGCTAAAATTTTTATAGTTTTTATCATTTATTTTCCTTGTAATTTTTTATTTTCTTCTTCCCAATCGCACATTGCTTGTAAGATAGGAATTAAACTTTGTCCGCGTTTGGATAAGCTATATTCTACCTTGGGTGGAATTTGAGCGTATTCTTTTCTGATAATTAAACCATCGTTTTCTAGTTCTCTTAAGGTATTGGTTAAAGTTTTAAAGATATGGAGCTTAAAAAGCGTTTGAGTTCATTATAACGCACGATTTCATAGCGAAATAAGCAGTATAAAATATTCATTTTATATTTTCCATTAATTAATGCTAGAGTATAGTTAAATCCACATTCTTCGAAATTGCACTGAGAATTCTCTTTAGTCATTTAACATTCCTTTAGTATAGTATCTTACTTTATTTCCTGTATTGAAAATGACATCATGTTAAGTTATAATTGTATCATAAATTTAAAAAAGGATAAAAATGAAAAATATACTCTTGCTTAATGGTGCTAAAGAATTTGGAAGTTCAAAAGGACAGCTTAATTTGACATTGCATAATCATGCTTTAGAAATTTTAAAAACACTAGGATATGAAGTAGATCAAACTCACATAGATCAAGGATATGATCCTAAAGAAGAGATACAAAAATTTATAAAAGCTGATGCTGTGATCTATCAAATGCCAGCTTGGTGGATGGGCGAGCCTTGGATAGTTAAAAAATATATCGATGAAGTGTTTGGTTTGGGTGCTGGAGTGCTTTTTAAAAATGATGGAAGAACTCATGAAAATCCTAGTAAAAACTACGGAAAAGGTGGTTTAGATCATGGTAAAAAATACATGTTTTCTCTCACTTGGAATGCACCTCTTGAAGCCTTTAATGATAAAAATGAATTTTTTGAAGGAAAGGGTGTGGATATGGTGTATTGGCATTTGCATAAGGCTCATGAATTTATAGGTATGAAAGCTTTACCAACTTTTATGTGTAATGATGTGGTAAAAAATCCTCAAGTGGAAAAATATCTAAACGAGTATGAACTACACTTGAAAAAAATTTTTTAAAAAATTTGACTTAAAAATTTCAAGGTGTAACATTGACTCGAACAAAGTATTTGTATATCTTGCTTGTTTTAGCTATGTTTTTATGGGGCTCATCTTGGCCTACTTCTAAGATTTTATCAGCTTATGCTGATACTTCTGTGATTACTTTTTGGCGTTTTTTCTTTGTTTTGCTAGGTTCTTTGATGGTATTAGGCTTTTTAAGAATTCCTTTAAGCCTTGAAAAATCCATTTTAAAATGGGTGCTGATAGCAGGAATTTTAAATGGGCTTTATACTTTTGTATTTTTTATTGCCATTAAACATGGTTTAACTGGAAAAGGCGGTGTTTTGGTTACAACTATGATTCCTATTTTTTCTTATTTGATATTTATGATAGCGATATTATTTCAAAAAGATAAAAAATCAACTCACAAGATCACAAAGAGTGAAATTCTAGGCTTATTTTTAGGTTTATTATCTGGATTTTGTTTGTTAAATTTAGGGAGTTTAGAAGATTTATTTGGTAAATTTAATATTTTATTTTTAACTTGTTCTTTTATTTGGGCTTTGATAGCAGTGTTTAATCATAAAGCCAAAGGAGCTCACCCTTTGGCGATTAACTTTTATATTAATCTCACTTCTGTTTTAATGTTTTCTTGGGTATTGTTTGATGTAAAAAGTTATGAAATTTTTCATTTTGAATTTAAATTTTGGATTAGTATGTTTGTTGTTGCTTTTTTATCAACTATTATAGGTACTAGTATTTATTATTATGGGATTCACATTTTAGGGAGCGTTAAGGCAAATTCTTTTGTTTTAATCACTCCTGCTAGTGCTTTAATTTGTAGTTATTTTATACTAGATGAGGTGCCAAATGCACTTACCTTGTTAGGTTGTGCCTTGGCTATAGGTACTATATATTTTATCAATATTTATGGCAAAAAAGCTTAGATCAAATTTTCAAAATCAAGATTGATTTTTTGATCCATGGCTTTAAATTTTATTTCTCTTTGTTTATAAAGCTCTAAAGCTTCTTGCATACTAATGCTTTGAAATTTAAAGTTAGAACCTAACTTAGCTTGTGCGAGTAAGCTTAGATCATTTTCTATAACTGTGGCTATTTTTGTATAACCTCCTGTGCTTTGTCTTCCTGCCATTAAAATGATAGGAATACCACTTTTTGGCACTTGTATGCTTCCAAAAACTGCAGGATCTGAGATGATATCTGCTGAGTTTTTATGCTCTATACTTTCACTAGATTCTGCATAAATTGCCATTCTATCGCTTTTTGAACCTACTTTATAAGTAGTATTTAAAAAAATTTCTATGCCTTTTTGGGTAAAAGCATCTTCATTTGTTCCTAAAATAACGCGTATAATAGGCTCTTTAGGACTTTTAAAAAGAGGATTTTCACATTCTCTAGCTTCTAAATTAAAAGGTATAAAAGTATCATGAGTATTTAAAATATCATCTTTTTGCAAAGCTCTTCCTTCAAAAATTCCAACTCCCATTTTAGCATCGCTGGATTTAGAGTTTAAAAAGCTTTTTACTTCAAAGCCACCTGCTACGCATAAATACCCACGAAAACCTATTTTTGCTAAACCAAGTTCTAAAATATCGCCTTTATTTGCTTTATATACTTTATAAGTTTTGATTTTTTCATTATTAAACTTTGCCTCAAATTCAGCCCCGCTTAAAACAAAATAATTCTCATCTAAAAATTCGTATTTTCCACCCTTTAAACAAAGCTCAACCCCTGCTTCATCTTGTTTGTTTCCAAGTAAGATATTTGCCATTCTTAAAGCATCTTCATCCATAGCTCCACTTCTTGCTATGCCAAATTTAGCAAATTTTTTTCTACCAAAGTCTTGCAAACTTGAATTTATAGACGCTTCAATGATTTTTATACTCATAAATTTCCTTTTGATAGACTTTTTTAGCAACTTGCTCTTGGATATCGAAAAATTGATCTTTGGAAATGGCTTTAAATTTTAAAAACATACCCGCTTTTAAAAGAGTGGGATTTTTTTCATCTTCTTTATCAAAAAATTCCAAAGGTGTTCTAGCAATGATTTGCCAACCCCCTGGGCTTGATATAGGATAAACTCCTGTTTGCTTATCAGCTATGCCTACACTTCCAGCTTCTATTTTTGCTCTAGGGCTTGAAAGGCGTGGGGTAAAAAGTCTTTCGTCCAAACCTCCAAGATAAGGAAAACCTGCCATAAAACCTAGCATAAAAACAAGATAATAAGGCTTAGTGTGAAGAGATATAAGCTCTTCTTTTGAAATTTGATTGTGTTTGCACACAAATTCTAAATCCAGTCCAAATTCTTCATCATAACAAAGTGGAACTTCTATACAAAGACTTGAGTTTTGCTCCGTAAGTTTAATATCCTTTTTAATTTTTTCTAAAAAATCAAGCAAAGAATTTAAAGAAAGCATACAAGGATTAAAATATATAAGCAAACTTGCATAAGCACTTACTAACTCATCAATCCCATAAATTTCACCTTCTTTTAGGGCTTTTTGTATCCTTTGTTCTGTACTTAAAACATAAGCATTGATTTGAGGTGAAATTTCTTGCTCAAAACGTAAAAGCAAAGCTTTGCTTCCGCTAAAATGCACACTAAACATTGCTAAAACCTATATAAAATTTTCCAAAGCACAAATTTGAATTTGCTCTTTTTCTAAATTTTCTTTGATTTTTTTAACAAATTCTAAAGCTTTTGCATTATCCCCATGAACACAAATGCTATCCGCTTTTAAATCAATTTCTTTGCCATTTATGCTTGTAACTTTGCTTTCTTTTATCATTTTTATCACGCGTTTGATGGCTAAATTTTCATCGTGTATTAACGCCCCTTCTAATTTTCTTGAAACTAAAGTGCCATCATCATTATAAGCACGATCCGCAAAAACTTCATTAGCATATTTTAAGCCTTTTTTCTTAGCTGCTTCATTCATAGCAGAATTACTAAGCCCTAGAAAAATAATATTTTCATCAAAACTCGCTACTGCCTCACAAAGTGCTAAGGCTAAATTTTTATCAAGAGCAGCCATATTATAAAGTGCACCATGGGCTTTAAAATGCTGTATTTTCATACCTTTTGCCTTAGCAAAGCCAAATAAAGCTCCTAGTTGATACAAGGCATAGTTTTTAGCCTCTTCAAAGCTTATTTGCATATTGCGTCTTCCAAAACCCAAAAGATCAGGATAAGATGGGTGTGCTCCTATACAAACACCATTTTGCTTGGCTAAATTTAAGGTTTTATCCATCACACAAGGATCACCCGCATGAAAGCCACAAGCGACATTTACTGAGCTTACAAATTTTAAAATTTCTTCATCCATTCCCATTTTATAGGCGCCAAAACTTTCCCCTAAATCACTATTTAAATCCACTTTGAACATTATTTGACCTTGTATATTTAATTATTGATTTTATTATATCTAAAGAAGAATTTTAAATAAGCTAAAAGTTTTGAAAAATAAATAAAAAAGTTACAATAAGTAAAAATGATATTTTAAGCAGGTTAAAACCTGCTTAATTTTTAGTCTTTTCTCGTTTTTGCATCAATTACAAATAAAGGTTTATCAAGAAGTTTAAAATCAGCAATGAAATTTAAAGTCTTATCACTTGTTACCCATTTGATAAATTTGCTAGCTTCTGTATAATTTACATTTTTACAATGCTTAGGATTTGTTGCTATAACAGAATAAAAATTTTTAAGACTATCATCGCCTTCATTTACAATGACTAAATTTGGATTTCCTTTTTCATTGGCTTCATATTTGATATAGGTACCACGATCAGTTAAAATCACACCTTTTTTTTCTTCAGCGATTTTAATGCTTGCTAGCATACCTTGTCCGCTTTGTTGATACCAGCTTTGTTTTTCAGGCACACCACCAAGATCTTTCCAAAGGCTTTTTTCTTTATTATCAGTGCCTGATTTATCGCCTCTTGAGATGAAAGTAAGCTTTTCATTTTTGATAAGTTCTAAGCTTTCTTTTAAATTTTTACCTTTAAATTTAGAAGCTAAAGATTTATCTGCGATGATGATAAAATCATTATACATCACAGGCGTTCTATCTACGCCAAAGCCTTTTTTCATAAATTCTTTTTCAGCCTTTGGAGAATGCACAAAAAGCACATCAGCATTGCAATCTTCACCCATTTTTAAAGCCGCACCTGTTCCTACCGCAACCCATTTTAAGGTATTGCCACTTTCTTTTTCATAAAGAGGCTTTAGGGCATCTAAAAGTCCTGTATTATCAGTACTTGTTGTGGTTGCCATTTTAAGTTCTGCTGCACTTGCACTTAAAGCTAAAGCGAGGGCTAAAGAAATGATTTTTTTCATTTTTTCTCCTTATAAATTTACATAAAAAAATATTTTAGCATAATTATGCTAAAATTACTTATTTTAAAAAGGATATTTTTGGATTATATTTTTGATGGTTTTAAACAAGCTTTATTTTTACTTTTCAATGCCGATGAAAGCGTAATTTCAGCTATAAAAACTACACTTTTAAGCTCAAGTATTTCTATAGTTTTGGCTTTGCTTATAGGTTTTCCTTTGGGATTTATCTTAGGCTTTTTTGATTTTAAATTCAAACGCTTTATAAAACTTATCATAGATACTAGCCTTTCTTTTCCAACAGTTGCAGTAGGACTTATACTTTATGCACTGATTTCAAGTCGAGGACCTTTGGGAGAATTTGGACTACTTTTTACTATAAAGGCTTTAATTTTAGGGCAGTTTATCTTAGCGCTTCCTATAGTGATCGCACTTTTTTCAAATTTGATAGAAAATATGAATAAAAAACATTTTTTACTTATAAAATCTTTTCACCTAAGTCCTTTAAAACTTGTTTTAATGATGATTTATGAATTACGCTTTGCCTTAATTAGCGTCGTTGCACTAGTTTATGGACGCATTGTAGCAGAAGTAGGAGTAGCGATGATAGTAGGTGGAAATATCAAATACGACACTAGAACCATAACCACAGCTATTTCACTTGAAACCAACAAAGGCGAATTTGCTAGCGGTATAGCTTTGGCTTTGGTTTTAATTCTCATTGCCTTTTGTTTAAATTTCATCACACACAAACTCAAAAGAACATAAAATGATAGAAATTTCTAATCTTTTTTTCAACTATCAAAACAAAGAAGTTTTAAAAATCAAAAATTTAAAACTTGATACGAGTAAAATTAGCATCTTAATGGGAGCGAATGGAAGTGGAAAATCTACATTTTTAAGAATATTAAAATTTTTAGAAGGAGATTTTTCAAAAAATATTTCTTATTTTGGAAATTTTAAACTTAATAATAAACAAAAGCGTGAAATTTATTTGCTTTTTCCAGAGCCTATTTTGTTAAATCGTAGCGTAAGGGCAAATTTTTTATTTACTTTAAAAACTTATGGGATTAAAGAAGACATTGAAGAGCGCATAAAAGAAAGTTTAATGCGTTTAAATTTAGATGAAAGTCTTTTAAGTAAATATCCTAATGAACTTTCATCAGGACAAAGTCAAAAAATAGCTTTTGCCATAGCTTTAAGCGTAAGAGCGAAGTATTATTTACTTGATGAACCGAGTGCTTTTTTGGATAAAAATACTACGCTTTTATTTAAAAAAGCTATTCTTAAAATGCATGAAAATTTCAATACAGGTTTTTTAATCGCAAGCCATGATAAACATTTTTTAGATTCTTTGGCTCAAAAAAAACTTTATTTACACAGTGGAGAAATTTTAGAATTTGAAAATACTAATGTTTTTGAACTAGAAAATCAAGGTGTGAAATTTTGTAATTTTATAGATTTTAGTAATTGTAAAAAATATAAAGATTTTAAAAAACCTCCAAGTAAAATTGCGATTGATCCTTATAAAATTTCTTTTTTTAATTCTAAAAATATCCCAAAAAATAATTATGAGTTTATTTTAGAAAAATGTTATATTATAGCACTTAGAAGCAGGAAAAGTGATGTTTTTATAAGGGTAAGTTGTATGGATAAAATTTTAGAATTTGCCTTAGAAAAACAAGAATTTTTAAAATTCGATTTAAAATTATACGAAGAACTCAGTCTTTATTTTTATGAAGATGCAATATGTTTCTTAAATTAACATACATTATAAATTTTAAATAAAATATTACAAATATTCCCATTTTTTATAAAATTTATCTTAATTATTTTTTAAATTTGTATTTAATACAAATAAACTCTTATATAATGTTTAAAAATAACCATAAAGGAGTTTTTATGCTTAATCAAAATAATCAAGAGCTTTTTAAGCCAAGTAAAGAATTTTCTCGTAATGCTCGTATAAAAAATTTATGTGAATACTATGATTTATGCGATGAAGCCAAGGAAGATTTTGAAGGTTTTTGGAAAAGACAAGCACTTGAGAAGATCGAGTGGTTTTCGCCTTTTTCAAGAGTGTTAAATGAGGATAAAGCTCCATTTTATAAATGGTTTGAAGGTGGAACTTTAAATGTAAGTTATCAATGTCTTGATCGTCATATGAAAACAAGACGCAATAAAGCTGCTTTGATTTTTGAAGGTGAAATGGGGGATTATGAAGTTTATACTTATAGAAGATTATTGCATGAAACTTGCAAGGCGGCCAATTTGCTTAAAAATTCGGAGTAAAAAAAGGCGATAGGGTTGTAATTTATATGCCTATGATTCCAGAAACAGCTATAGTAATGTTAGCTTGTGCAAGGATTGGGGCTATTCATAGTGTGGTATTTGGTGGGTTTTCTCCTGAAGCCTTAAGAGATAGAATTATAGATGCAGGAGCTAAACTTGTAGTAACGGCTGATGGTGCTTTTCGTCGTGGCAAACCTTATATGTTAAAACCTGCAGTAGATAAGGCTTTAAGTGAAGGGTGTGAAAGTGTAGAAAAAGTACTTATAGTTATACGCAATAATGAGCCTATAGAATATATTAAAGGAAGGGACTATGTTTATAACGAACTTGTGAAAAATGAATCTTATAAGTGTGAACCCGAAATTATGGATAGCGAGGATTTGTTGTTTTTACTTTACACTTCAGGATCAACGGGCAAGCCAAAAGGAGTTATGCATGCAAGTGCAGGATATATACTTTGGGCACAAATGACTATGGAATGGGTTTTTGATATTAAAGATTATGATAATTATTGGTGTAGTGCTGATGTGGGTTGGATTACAGGACATACTTATGTAGTTTATGGGCCTTTAGCATGTGGAGCAACGACTATAATGCATGAAGGAACTCCTACTTATCCAAATTCTGGGCGTTGGTGGAGAATGATAGAAGAGTATCAAATAAGCAAATTCTACACTTCGCCAACTGCCATAAGAATGCTTCATGCTGATGCACCTGATGAGCCAAGAAAATATGATTTAAGTACGCTTGAAGTGCTTGGAACGGTTGGAGAGCCTATCAATCCTAGTGCTTGGAAGTGGTTTTATGATGAAATAGGGGGAACTAAAAGTCCTATAGTCGATACTTGGTGGCAAACAGAAACAGGTGGGCATATGATCACGCCTTTACCAGGCGCTACTCCTTTAAAACCAGGTTGTGCTACCTTGCCTTTGCCAGGAATTTTTGCAGAAGTTATTGATGAAGAAGGCAATAAAAAAGATGAAGGTGAAGATGGATTGCTTTGTATAACCAAACCTTGGCCTTCGATGATTCGTGGAATTTGGTGTAATGATGAACGCTATATAGAAAGTTATTTTTCTCAAGCTAAAAAAGATGGAAAAGCTGTATATTTTAGTGGCGATGGTGCTTTTTATGATAAAAATGGTTATATAACTATCACAGGAAGAACAGATGATGTGGTTAATGTTGCAGGACATCGTATAGGAACGGCTGAAATTGAAAGCGCTATTGCTAAACATCCAAGTGTAGCAGAATCAGCTGTAGTGAGTATTTTGGATGCGATTAAGGGTGAGTCATTGTTTGCTTTTGTGGTTTTAAGTCCTGCATCCAGTTGTGATCTTGGCGGAGCTATAGAAACTTTAAAAGAACTTAATGACATTTTAAGAGTAGAAATAGGACCTATAGCTAAAATAGAAAAAATTCTTTATACTCCAGGTTTGCCAAAAACTAGAAGTGGTAAAATAATGAGAAGAATTTTAAGAACTATAGCAAGAGGTGAAGAAATCAAACAGGATATTTCAACACTCGAAGATTCTGGAGTAGTAGAAATCATTGTTAAATTAGCTAAGGCAGAGTTTGAATAACAAGGCAAAAAGAACTTTGCCTTGTTGCATGAAAATTCATAAAAATAAGCTATAATGATAAAAAAATAAAAGGAAATTTTTATGCTTCAAACTTGTATTTTCCCTGCGGCAGGTTATGGGACAAGATTTTTACCTGCAACAAAAACTTTACCTAAAGAGATGTTGCCTATCTTAACTAAGCCTTTGATTCATTATGGGGTTGATGAAGCTTTGGAAGCAGGAATGGAAAATATGGGCTTTGTCACAGGGCGTGGAAAAAGAGCTTTGGAGGATTATTTTGATATTTCTTATGAACTTGAGCATCAAATTTCAGGTACAAAAAAAGAATACTTACTTGATGAAATTCGCTCTTTGATCAATCGTTGCACCTTTACTTTTACAAGACAAAATCAAATGAAAGGCTTAGGTGATGCGGTTTTAAAAGGTAAACCTTTGGTTGGCGATGAAGCTTTTGGCGTAATTTTGGCTGATGATTTGTGTGTCAATGAAGAAGGCTTAAATGTTATGGCTCAAATGGTAAAAATTTATGAAAAATATCGCTGCACCATCATAGCTGTGATGGAAGTACCAAAAGAACAAGTTTCAAACTATGGAGTAATTTCTGGAAATTTTGTAGAAGAAAATCTTATCATGGTTAATTCTATGATAGAAAAACCAAGTCCTGATGAAGCTCCAAGTAATCTTGCTATCATAGGAAGATATATTTTAACTCCTGATATTTTTGGAATTTTAGAAAATACTAAAGCAGGAAAAAATGGCGAAATTCAACTTACCGACGCGCTTTTAACTCAAGCAACCAATGGTATGGTTTTAGCTTATAAATTTCAAGGAAAACGCTTTGATTGTGGAAGTGTAGAAGGCTTTGTAGAGGCTACAAATTATTTTTACGAGAAAAGTAAATGTTAAACAATACACTTTTTTTTAAACAAAGTGAAATTCACACTATAAGCTCTTATGCAAATCGTATTAATGATGAGGTAAAAAGTGGAGATATAGGGTATTATCATCTTATTGACACGAGCTTAAGCCTGATTGATGAGAGTTTGGCTTTTATCAAAGACAAAGAACACATAAAAAATATTGTTTTAGTGGGAATGGGTGGTTCAAGTTGCGGTGTAAAAGCCTTGCGTGATATGCTTTTTAATGAAAAAAGTAATCAAAGAGAACTTTTTATACTCGATAACACAAGTTCACATTCTTTTAATAAGACTTTAGAAAAAATCAAGCTTGAAGAAAGTTTGTTTTTAATCATCAGTAAAACAGGTAGCACTATAGAAGTTGTATCGCTTTTTAAACTTCTTATTGAACATTTTAAACTTGATATGCAAGAATTAAAAAAATACTTTGTTTTTATTACCGATAAGGATTCAAAACTTCATCAAGAAGGTGAAAATTTAGGTATTAAATGCTTTTTTATCCCTGCAAATGTAGGAGGTCGTTTTAGCATACTTTCAGCTGTAGGTATAGTTCCGCTTTGTTTTTGTGGCTATAATGCCAAAGCTCTTTTAGAAGGAGCTAAAGCTTGTTTTGAAGATTTTTTTACTCACAAAAAAGATGAAATTTTACAAAAAGCCTATCATTATTGTACACACAAAAATGCCAATATCAATGTACTTTTTTCATATAGTGATGCTTTTAAAGGCTTTAATGAATGGTATATCCAGCTTATTGCTGAAAGTTTAGGTAAAAAGCAAGGCTATAAACGCATAGGTTTAACTCCTATTGCACTCATTGGAGCAAGAGATCAGCATAGTTTTTTACAACTCATCATGGATGGACCTAAAAATAAAACTGTAACTTTTTTAAAAATCAAAGACGCTCAAAAAGCACCTATTATCCCTGATATTCATTTTAAATTTTTAGATTCTTTAAGTAATAAAGTCAATCTTCACGAACTTTTAAACGCTCAATGTGATGCAACTATGCACGCTTTAATCGCTGAAAATTTGAGTGTTGATGTGATAGAACTTGAAAAACTTGACGCTTGGCATGCGGGATATTTGATGTATTATTATGAACTTTTTACTTCAACTTGCGGTGTTATGCTAGGGATTAACACTTATGATCAACCTGGTGTGGAAGTTGGAAAATTGATCTTAAAAAATATATTAAATTCTTAATCAAAATTCATTAAAAAAGAGTATAATGATTTTAAGTTAGAATTATCATAAAAATTTTTAATTAATAATAATTATTATTTAAGAATTTTATGTTATAATTTTAAAAATTAAAAAAAAGGAGTCAATCATGTCAGTTACAAAACAATTATTACAAATGCAAGCAGATGCTCATCATCTATGGGTTAAATTTCATAATTATCACTGGAATGTAAAAGGTTTGCAATTTTTTTCTATACACGAGTACACAGAAAAAGCTTATGAAGAAATGGCAGAACTTTTTGATAGTTGTGCTGAAAGAGTTTTACAACTTGGCGAAAAAGCTATCACTTGCCAAAAAGTTTTAATGGAAAATGCAAAAAGTCCAAAAGTTGCAAAAGATTGCTTTACTCCGCTTGAAGTCATAGAACTGATCAAACAAGATTATGAATATCTTTTAGCAGAATTTAAAAAACTCAATGAAGCAGCAGAAAAAGAAAGTGATACCACAACAGCTGCTTTTGCGCAAGAAAATATCGCAAAATATGAAAAAAGTCTTTGGATGATAGGTGCTACTTTACAGGGTACTTGCAAAATGTAATTTAAGGGGCTTTATGCCCCAATTATACAAACTAGGTTATAATATCCTTTTTTAAAGGATAAAATTGAAAGTACTTAATTTTTTTTATGAAAATCACCCTAAATTTGAAGTAAGTTATGAAAGAAAAAATCAAATTTCAAAACCAAATATTATCATAAAAGGCCCACGATTTTGTGGTAAAAAAACACTTATTTTTAATTTTTTATCTCAATTTAAAGCAAGTGAAATTTTGTTTTTAGATTTATATGATACACGCTTTGAAAAACAAAGTTTAGAAAGACTTGCTGATTTTCTGAATGAAAATTTACAAATTAAAATTCTTTGCCTTTATAATTTGGATTTTATCCCTAATTTAGAAAAAATTAAAATTCCCATCATCTTAAGTACAAATATAAAAGATTTAAATATAAATGGGTTTGAAGAGCTTGAACTTGATTATTTTGATTTTGAAGAATTTATTAGTGTAAGTAAGAAAAATTTACCTATAAATAATTTAGTAGGTCTTTTTTTACAAAGTGGACGCAGTAAATTTGGAGAAAAAAACATACTTCTAAGACAAAGCTTCACTCTTTTAGAATTAGAAATTTTAAAGTATTTAGCTTTAAATTTGGGTCAGCAAATCAGTATTTCTAAGATATTTATAGAACTCAAAAAAAGATTAAAAACTTCAAAAGATAGTGTTTATCAGGCTATAAAAAAATTAGAAAATACTTATGTGATCTATACTTTAAAACATGATGAAAAAAAACTTCAAAAGATTTATTTTAAAGATTTTGGCCTAAGAAATAATCTTTGTATTTCAAAGGATTTTTCACATTTATTTGAAAATTTAGTTTTAAGCGAGTTGTTTAAATTTAAAGAAGAATTTTTTTATAACAAATACTTTAACTTTTATAGCCAAATATCTAAAATTGCTTATATTTCAAGTCCAACTTTAGATATTGATTTGATTAAATTACGTGCTAAGAAAATTTTACCAAAGGCTTTAGAACTTGGAATTTTTCATGTGATTTTTATCACTCTTTCAAGCGAGGATAGTTTTTTTGAGCAAGGGGTTAAATTTGAAGTCATATCTTTTGATAAATTTTCACTTGGATTTTAGGTGTTGTTTGAGTTTGTATCGTATTTTTCAAGGTTGTATCGTTTGATGATTTTTGTAATAAGATTGATATAATATCCCTTGCGTTCAGAATAAGAATCTAAAGTTTTAATAGCCTCTAGCCCTGTTATCTCTTTGCCTTCGCTTTCAAATTTAGCTCTTGCATCGCGAAACTTTTCATAAGCAAAATGACGATTTAAATTTAAAACATAAGAGTCAACACTATCTTGCAGACTATCAAAAATTTTAATTTTGTGTTTTTTATCTGGATGTCTTAAATCAGGAATTAAACCTTTCTCACCCCAAGTCCATTCTCCAAAAAGATTGTTTGCTTCTCTTGCGAAGCGACTGGTACCTGTAGCACTTTCAACTAAAGCTTGGGCTATACCCATGGATTTTGGAATTTTTTGAATACGTTTTTTATATTCTGCAAAATCATAAAGATTTTCAATGCGATATTTGTTTTTTATCGTGATAAGTTTTTCAAGATTTATTTGGTTTGAAGTCCTAAAGCCTGTTTTGTAAGCATCTTTAAAAAAGGCTTCGATAAAGGCTCTTTCTTGTTCAATTTTTTTAAAGCTTTGATCAAACATTTCATTCATTTTTATAAAAAAAATTTGTCTTTTTTGATCTATATCAAGTTTGTAATATTCCTCTCCAAATCCATTCTTTAGATCATCAGCAAAAAGTGGGATTAGAAAAAGACTAAGAAAAATTATAATTGGCTTCAAAACAATACTTTACCTTTCCCTCAAAAAACAATTCTTCATTTTTATATGTAAACCCCACCTCTTCACCACTTTTAGGAGTTATTTTAACTTTATTTTGTACTTTTTTATTTAAAAATGCCAGATAAAAACAAGCCCCCATTCCTGTGCCGCAAGCTAAGGTTTCATCTTCAACTCCGCGTTCATAGGTGCGAACTTTTAAATGATTTTCATCTAAAATTTTTACAAAATTAACATTGGCATTATATTTTTGTCTCATTTTTTGACAAAGCATTGTATTAAATTCATCTAAATTTTGACAAAAATGTACTAGATGTGGAACTCCAGTGTTGCAAAGTTGCCAAGTTTTTCCTAATTCTTCAAAAGTATTTTGCACGCTTTTTATTTTGCCTAAAGATACTTCAACTTTATCTTGATTTACCTTTGCTTTTATTACTCCTGCACCGGTTAAAAAACTCATGTTAGGATTTATTTTGTTAATATGATGTGCAAAATGTGCCGCAGCCCTTGAGCCATTGCCACACATAGCAGCCCTTGAGCCATCGTTATTATAAAATTCCCATTCAAAGTCGTATTTTTCATGAGGCAATATCACGATAAAGCCATCCGCACCTATACCCTCATAACGATTACAAAGTTCTTTAGCTAAAGCACTTCTATCTTCTTTTCTATCAGCATTTGTTATGACAAAATCATTCCCACTTGCACAATATTTATAAAATTTCACATTTTTCCTTTAGAAATTTCTTGTATTACTTTAACACATTCTTGCCTAAAATCGGCATAAGAATTAGTATTTTTAATGATAAAATCTGCTTTTTTAAGTTTTTCTTCAATATCTATTTGAGAATCAAGTCTTGCTTTTGCAGCTTCTAAGCTGAGCTTATCTCTTTGCATGATTCTTTTAAGGCTTAATTCTTTAGGTGTGTAAATTACAATGACTTTGCCTAAATTTTCATAAGCACCGCTTTCAAAAAAAAGAGGAATTTCTACAAAAAAAGCTTTATTTTCCTTATCTAGAATTTGCATTTGTTCTAAAATTTTAGCTCGAATTTTAGGATGAGTGAAATTTTCTAAGGTTTTTTTAGCTTCTTTGTTGTTAAAAACAATTTCTCCAAGGATTTTTCTATCGATTTTATTTTCTTTTGTGAGTAAATTTTTTAAGCTAAAGGGAGAAAAAATCTTTTCAAGTTCTAAAGCATTTTCATCTAAAATTTTATGAGCGATTTTATCTGCACTAATGCTTTTAAAGCCTAAAGAATTCGCTATTTCTATAAAGGTGCTTTTACCACAAGCAATTGAAGCGGTTACAAAAAAAGCATTTTTCATCTTATGCCTTATTAAAACTTTTTTCGTTAAAATACCTTTTTAGTTCTTAAAGGAAAATAAATGAAAATTTCATATGAAGATGCAGGTGTAAGTATAGATAATGGAAATGCCTTTGTAGAGGCTATAAAACCTTTGGTTAAAGAAACTTTTAATGATAATGTTGTAGGTGGAATTGGTTCTTTTGCTGGTGCTTTTAGAATGCCAAGTGGTTTTAAAAAGCCTGTGATTTTAGGTGCAACAGATGGGGTTGGTACCAAGCTTCGCTTGGCAATTGATGCTAAAAAATATGATACCATAGGGCAAGATTTAGTAGCAATGTGTGTGAATGATTTGATTTGTAATTTTGCTACGCCTTTGTTTTTCCTAGATTATTATGCTACAGCCAAGCTTGAAGTAGAAGTAGTAAAGGCTGTTGTATCAGGCATTGCCAAGGGATGTAAGATGGCAAATTGTGCATTAATCGGCGGAGAAACTGCTGAAATGCCTGGAATGTATGCAAAAGATGATTTTGATCTTGCGGGTTTTGCAGTGGGTATGGCTGAAGAAGATGAGATCGATAGAAGTAAATTTGTTAAAAATGGTGATATTTTATTGGCACTTCCTAGTTCAGGACTTCATTCAAATGGCTATTCTTTAGCTAGAAAAGTACTTTTTGAAAGTTTAAAATTAAAATTTGATGACAAGATAGAGGGTAAAAATTTAATTGATATTTTATTAGAACCTACAAGGATTTATGTGCGTGATTTTCTTACACTAAAGCCTTACATCAGTGCTCTAGCTCATATTACAGGGGGTGGTTTAGTAGAAAATTTACCACGCGTTTTACCTCGTGGTATGGGTGCAACTATACGCAAACATCATCTTAAAACTCCTGAAATTTTTTATACTATAGGACAGGCTGTAGAAGAAAGCGAAATGTATAGAAGCTTTAACATGGGAGTGGGTTTAGTAATGGTTGTAGATCCTTCTAATGTAAGTAAGGTTTTAGAAAATTCAGATGCCTTTATTATCGGCGAAATTTGCATTAATGAAGGTATTGTTTTAGAGTGAAAATAAAGCGTCAATACGCTTTATTTTTGTATTTTAAGTTCTATTTTTGTAGTGTTTTGTTCTTTTGGCAAAGGATTGGTTTGTGCTAGATAAAAGGCTACAAGCACATTTACAAGCATAGCGATAAGTAAAAGAGGAGTGGTTCGTTTTATAATATCCATTGGAGCTACTTTTGCAAATCCAGCTAAAGCTATGATTCCGCCTGCTATTGGTGAAGCTGCACGACCTAAACAAGATGCAATTTCTATAGGTAAAACTAGAGTAATAGGTGCAACGCCTAATTTTGTAGCTATATCAGGAGCTAGTTTTCCAAAAGCATTAAAAGCAGCAATTCCACTTCCCATAATCACTGTGGCAAAATAAACTAAAAAGCTTAAAATAGCTATACTCAAAAGAATTTCAAACCATGCAAAATTTCCTGTTCCAAGATTTGAAACCGCGTTGGCAAGGATATTAACTCCACCAAGTGCTTTAATGCCTTCAGCAAATACTCCAGCAGCGATGATTATGCTTACGACTGAGATAAAAATTTCAGCCATAGCTTTTAAAATCACCATCATATCTTCGCCTAATTTTCTAGCATTTCTGTGTCTTGCAAATTCAACAAGAAAAACTAAAGAAATGCTTACAAAATTTGCTGTTACAACATCGAGCTTGATAGTAAAAAAATACGCTGTAAATAAAAATACAACAGGTAATCAAGGAAAGAGTATGTAAAAAGTAGGGCATTTAGGATCAATGATTTGCGGAATTTCAACTTCATCATTTAAAACACCTTTTTCTTTATCTCTTTTATCAATCCAAGCAAAATAAAAAGGAATCAAGATGGCAATAACTACAACATAGGCAATCACACTATAAATTTGGTAATTTAAAAAAAGCCCTACGACATTATCACTTTGTCCTACCATATCTGCCATATTGATTGAATTTCCATCTTTTGGACCATAATCAAGCGCAATTAAAGAAAGCACACATACAGCTGTAATAGGACGGATTTTAAGTGAGATTAAAACAGGATAAATACATGCTAACAAAAGCAAAAGCAATCCAGCATAGCTAGAAATGACGATTTTTAAAGCCATTCCAACAACAAAAGTTCCACTTAAAATCAAGTATTTATTTTTGATTTTTCCTAAGGGTTTATTTGCTAAAAAAGCAAGTTTTGCTGAAGCATTGATATGTTTCATATAAGCAGCAAAACCTGCCACACTCATGATAATAAGTCCTACTCCAGAAAGCTGACTTTTAAAAGTCGCTGTGATAAAAGCATAACTATCAAGTAAAACATTCAAAAAGCTTGCATGTTCTCTGCTCGGGGCTTTTGGTATAGGTGTTCCTGTGATGTAAAAAGCAAAAATAAGCAAGATAATACCTGAAAGAAAAAATACAAAAATAGGATTGTATTTTTTAAGTATATAATAAGCAACGACAATTACCGCTAAAAGTGTAGAACATATCATAAAAATTGGCATGATTTCTCCTAAAGTTATTATTAGCTTTTATTTTATTTTAGCTAAAATTTAACTAATAAATATTTTTCATTTAAAATTTTACTTATTTTTTGCATTATAAAATTAATAATATGTATAGTTTGGTTACTGAAAAGTTTATGTTTGTATAAAAAATGATTTTTATATTATAATTATAAACAAATTATAAATATCAAAAAGGATCTAGTGTGGCAAGAATTTTGGCATTTGATATAGGAATAAGCTCTATTGGCTGGGCATTTAGCGAAAATGATGAGTTAAAAGATTGCGGAGTTAGGATTTTTACAAAGGCTGAAAATCCTAAAACAGGAGAATCCCTAGCCTTACCAAGACGCCTTGCAAGAAGTGCCAGAAAACGCCTTGCTAGACGCAAAGCAAGGCTAAATCACTTAAAACATTTAATCGCAAATGAATTTAAGTTAAATTACGAAGATTATCAAAGCTTTGATGAAAGTTTAGCTAAGGCTTATAAAGGCTCTTTAATTAGCCCTTATGAGTTAAGATTTAGAGCTTTAAACGAGCTTTTAAGTAAGCAAGATTTTGCAAGAGTGATTTTACATATTGCAAAAAGGCGTGGCTATGATGATATTAAAAATAATGGTGATGAAGAAAAGAGCGAGATTTTAAAAGCTATCAAGCAAAATGAAGAAAAACTAGTAAATTATCAAAGTGTGGGAGAGTATCTTTATAAAGAGTATTTTCAAAAATTCAAAGAAAATTCCAAAGAATTTATAAATGTTAGAAATAAAAAAGAAAGTTATGAACGCTGCATAACGCAAAGTTTTTTAAAAGATGAATTAAAGCTTATTTTTCAAAAACAAAGAGAATTTGGCTTTTCTTTTTCAAAGAAATTTGAAGAAGAAGTGCTTAGTGTAGCATTTTATAAAAGGGCTTTAAAAGATTTTTCTCATTTAGTGGGAAATTGTAGTTTTTTTACTGATGAAAAAAGAGCGCCAAAAAATTCGCCTTTAGCTTTTATGTTTGTAGCACTTACAAGAATTATCAATCTTTTAAACAATCTTAAAAATTTATATACAAAAGATGATTTAAACGCTCTTTTAAATGAAGTTTTAAAAAACGGCACTCTAACTTATAAACAAACAAAAAAGCTTTTGGGTTTAAGCGATGATTATGAATTTAAAGGAGAAAAAGGAACTTATTTTATTGAGTTTAAAAAATACAAAGAATTTATAAAAGCCTTAGATGAACATAGTTTAAGCCAAGATGATTTAAATGAAATAGCAAAAGATATTACTCTTATAAAAGATGAGATTAAACTTAAAAAGGCTTTAGCAAAATACGATTTAAATCAAAATCAAATTGATAGCTTAAGCAAATTGGAATTTAAAGACCATTTAAATATAAGTTTTAAAGCCTTAAAACTTATCACTCCTTTAATGCTTGAAGGTAAAAAATACGATGAAGCTTGTAATGAGCTTAATTTAAAAGTAGCAATCAATGAAGATAAAAAAGATTTTTTACCCGCATTTAATGAAACTTATTATAAAGATGAGGTAACTAATCCTGTGGTTTTAAGGGCGATTAAAGAATATAGAAAAATCTTAAATGCCTTACTTAAAAAATACGGTAAAGTGCATAAAATAAACATTGAATTAGCAAGAGAAGTAGGTAAAAATCACAGCCAAAGAGCTAAAATAGAAAAAGAGCAAAACGAAAACTACAAGGCCAAAAAAGACGCCGAAATTGAATGTGAAAAACTAGGCTTAAAAATAAATAGCAAAAATATTTTAAAATTAAGATTATTTAAAGAACAAAAAGAATTTTGTGCTTATAGTGGAGAAAAGATTAAAATTAGTGATTTGCAAGATGAAAAAATGCTTGAAATTGACCATATTTACCCTTATTCTAGAAGTTTTGATGATTCTTATATGAATAAAGTTTTAGTTTTTACTAAGCAAAATCAAGAAAAGCTTAATAAAACCCCCTTTGAAGCCTTTGGCAATGATGGTGTAAAATGGCAGAAAATTGAAGTTTTGGCAAAAAATTTACCTGAAAAAAAGCAAAAAAGAATTTTAGATAAAAATTACAAAGACAAAGAGCAAAAAGACTTTAAAGATAGAAATCTAAACGATACTCGCTACATCGCAAGGCTTGTTTTAAACTACACTAAAGATTATTTAGATTTTTTACCTTTAAGCGATGATGAAAATACAAAATTAAACGATACGCAAAAAGGCTCAAAAGTGCATGTAGAAGCAAAAAGCGGTATGCTAACATCGGCTTTAAGACACACTTGGGGCTTTAGCACTAAGGATAGAAATAATCATCTTCATCACGCCATCGATGCAGCAATTATTGCTTATGCAAACAACTCTATCGTAAAGGCTTTTTCAGATTTTAAAAAAGAGCAAGAAAGCAACAGTGCAGAACTTTATGCAAAAAAAATTAGTGAATTAGATTATAAAAACAAAAGGAAGTTTTTTGAGCCTTTTAGTGGTTTTAGGCAAAAGGTTTTAGATAAAATTGATGAAATTTTTGTCTCAAAACCTGAGAGAAAAAAGCCAAGTGGAGCTTTACATGAAGAAACATTTAGAAAAGAAGAAGAATTCTATCAATCATACGGCGGAAAAGAAGGAGTTTTAAAAGCCCTAGAGCTTGGTAAAATCCGCAAAGTAAATGGTAAAATAGTTAAAAATGGCGATATGTTTAGAGTGGATATTTTTAAACACAAAAAGACAAATAAATTTTATGCTGTGCCAATTTATACTATGGATTTTGCTTTAAAAGTATTACCAAATAAAGCTGTAGCACGAAGTAAAAAAGGTGAGATAAAAGACTGGATTTTAATGGATGAAAATTATGAGTTTTGCTTTTCTTTATACAAAGATAGTTTGATTTTAATTCAAACTAAAGATATGCAAGAGCCAGAACTTGTTTATTTTAATGCTTTTACAAGCTCTACTGTTAGTTTGGTTGTTTCAAAACACGATAATAAATTTGAAACGCTAAGCAAAAATCAAAAAATATTGTTTAAAAATGCAAATGAAAAAGAAGTAATCGCAAAAAGCATAGGAATTCAAAATCTAAAAGTATTTGAAAAATACATAGTTTCAGCACTTGGGGAAGTTACAAAGGCTGAGTTTAGACAAAGAGAAGATTTTAAAAAATGAGTTACGATGAAGCTTTTAAAACACTGCTTATTAGCTCTAATGCCAAGCTAAATTTAGAGCTAAATCATCTTGTGATTAAACAAGATGAAAATATAGCCAAATTGTTTTTAAAGGATATAAACATCATCGTTTTAGAAAGCTTACAAGTAAGCCTTAGTTCCGCACTTTTTAATGCCTTTGCAAAGCATAAAATCATCTTGCTAACCTGCGATGAAACTCATAGTATAAATGGTGTTTTTACTCCTTTTTTAGGGCATTTTCAAAGTGCAAAAATCTCAAAAGAGCAAATGAATGTAAGTGCTCAAAAAAAGGCTATTTTATGGCAAAAAATCATTAAAAATAAAATCCTAAATCAAGCCTTTGTTTTGAAAAAACACAATAAAATAGAGCAAAGCAATGAGCTTATAAATTTGGCTAAAAAAGTAAGCTTAAATGATAGTAAAAATATTGAAGCTGTTGCGGCGGCGCTTTATTTTAAAACTTTGTTTGGTGTTTCTTTTTCAAGAGATGAGCTTTGCTTTGAAAATTCTGCTTTAAATTATGGCTATGCAATCATTAGGGCTTGTATTATTAGAGCAGTTTGTATAAGTGGGCTTTTGCCTTGGCTTGGCATAAAGCACGATAATATTTATAATTCTTTTGCGCTTTGCGATGATTTGATAGAAGTGTTTAGGGCTAGTGTTGATGATTGTGTTTTAAAGCTTAAGGGTGAAAGTGAGTTTTTAAGCAAAGATGGATTGGCAATTTACAAAGCAAAATCAATTTTGATGGGCAAAATTATCCTTTAAATAGAGCGATAAATCATTATGTGGCGAATTTTAAAAATGCTTTATTGTATGAAGATGAACTAAAGATAGTAAAATTTGATGATTGAAGATAAATTTATGCGCGTGCTTTTGATGTTTGATGTACCTACTAAAAGTAAAAAAGAGCAAAAACTAGCAAGTAAATTTAGAAACAATCTTATAAAATTAGGTTATTTTATGTTGCAATTTAGCGTTTATATGCGTATTTGCAAGGGTTTAAGTTCTGCAAAAAGTTCTATTGAAAATGTAAAAAAGATTTTGCCACCTTATGGAAATGTAAGAGCTTTAATCATCACTGAAAAGCAGTTTGATAAAATGGAGCTTTTGCTTGGTGGCATAGTTTTTAACGAAAAAGTTAATAACGAAACCAATTTAACGCTTTTTGATATAGATAGTCATGGAGAATTTAAATATAAAAATTCAAATAATGAAGAAATTCAAATAAACAAAAAACAAGAAAAATATCATCAGCAAAATTTATTTGAATTTTAAGAGCGGTTTTAGGGGATTGTAACCCCGCAGAGTCCCGCAAACTCTTTATTTTAATCCCTTTTTAAATTTCTTATGAGATTATAGCATAATTTTTGCTATTTTTCATCAAAAAACCCCGAAATTTTCATTATCTGGTAAATATCTATTTTACCATAAAGAAATTTAAAAAGGGATTAAAACATATCTATGTGGTGCAAGTCAAGTAGAAACATTTTACCATAAAGAAATTTAAAAAGGGACTAAAAAACCCTAGTGGATTGAAACTCTGCTAGGGCTAATTACTCCACTAAAAGGAGGTTGCAAATTTGAAACTTATTGAAATTTAGGGTTGATTAAAATCGAAATAAAATTATTTAAATAATTTTAAGGCATAAAGATAATATCCACTAAACTTTCATTTTCTAACATTTCACATTCTTTTGGCACCACCATAAGAGCAGCTTTATTGTTAAGATTGTTTATAATCGCACTAGAGCCTTCTTTCTTGCCTTCAAGATTGGCTAAAATGCGTCCATTTTTAAACTCTATATTGCAAGCAACAAATTCCAAATAAGGTGTTTTTTTCTTGTAACTTCCTTGTAAAAAGGCCTTGCAAATATAGTCTTTAGGCTGAAGTAACCAAGAGTTTAAAATCTCTCTTGCGTAAAGATTAAACATTACCATAGCCGAGTAAGGAAAACCTGGTAAGGCGATAATGAATTTTTCATCAGCCTTAGCTATTTTGATATGTCTACCTGGTTTTATGTCGGCTTTATCGATGATGATTTCGTATTCTTTTACAGCTTTTTTTAAAAAATCAAAATCCCCCATAGAAACTCCGCCTGTTGTAATCAAAATATCACAACTTTGCAAAGCACTTTCAAGGGTAGAAAAAGTGGCTTTTTCATCATCTTTTAAAAGTGGAAAAACCCTTGTATCGCAATTTAAATTTTTAGCTAAATTAGCTATGGCGATATGATTTGAAGAGCGGATTTGAGCAGGATTTTCCAAGGCTTCTCCTAGATCTTTGATCTCACTTCCACTACTTAAAACCCCTACAATAGGCTTTATAAACACACTAATGTGAAAAAATCCAAGTTCAGCCAAAAGAGCTATCTCGCTATAATTTAACTTTGTGCCTTTTTTGAGTAAAATTTCATCTTTTTTATAGTTTTCTCCTACCGCACGCACGGCAAAAGCTTGGGGAACTTTTTTTTCTATAAAAAGAGTATCATTTTCTACGCGTACATTTTCAACAGGGACTAAAGTATCGCTTCCTTCGCTCATGAGTGAGCCTGTAAAGGTTTTTACACAAGTGCCATTTTGCACGCTAAAATGTGGCATAGTGCCCGCAGGTGTGAGGCCTAAAATTTTTAAAGGTTTATCTTGATCTTCAAATTTGATCGCATAACCATCCATAGCCGAGGTTGGAAATTCAGGCTGATTTTTAGGGGCTTTTATGTCTTGAGCTAAAATGCGTCCTAAACACTCTGTAAGAGCTATTTTTTCGATCTTTTCATAGGTTTTGATATGAGAGTGTAAAATTTTTAAACTTTCTTCATAAGACATTAACATTTTTTATCCTTTTAAAAGTCCTGCACCGCAAAGTTTGGTTGATCTTTCTTTGGCATAAATTCTTTCTTTGTTTATCACATCATACTTCCAAATAGGTGCACTTGCTTTAAAATCTTCAACAAATTTATTAAGAAGTTTAAGTCCTAATTTTCTTTGTTTGCTTAAAATTCCTGCAAAATAAGAGCTTTCATGAACCGCCACATCGCCTATAGAGTGAGCAAAAAGCAAGCTAATACCATCAAAATCTACTCTTTTTTGCCACTCATCAAACCATTTTTTTAAAAGCGGTTCATAAATATCAAAACTAAGTGCCTCAATGCCTCCTTCTTCACGCACAATACCACAAAAAGTCAGCAAAGCACCGCAGTTTTTATCCTTGGCAAATTCATACCATTGGCTATAAATTTTAGGAATATCTAAAGAACCTTGATAGAGTGTAAAATGTTTCATTTAACCCCCACAAACTGGTGGTAAAAGTGCTATTTTATCACCATCTTTTAACTTAGTGTTTTCATCAAAAATGATTTCATCATTTAAAGATACGGCACAAAGTTCTAGCCATTCTTTTAAACTCTCATCTTTTTGCAAAATTTCTTTTAATTCTTTTAAATTTTTTACCTCAAGTTCTAAATTTTCTTTATTTATGGGGCCTAAAAATTCCACTTTTACCATTTTATTCCTTTACTTCTAAATTTCCCATCATTCCTAAATCTTCATGTTCTAAAATATGACAATGATACATTCTAAGCCCTTTAAAATCTTGTTTCATTCTAAGTCTTAATTCTTCATTAGGACGCACATTTATAGTATCTCTTAAGGCTCTAAATTCGGCTTTTTGAACTTTGCCATTGAGTTTTGATGAGATGAGTTCAAATTGCGTGCCGTGTATGTGGAAAGGATGATCCATGTGAGATTTGTTTATCACTATCCAGTCTTCAACTACTCCAAGTTTGGAGCTTAAATCAATGCGTTTTAAATCATAGCTTTTGCCATTGATTAAAAACATAGACGCAAGAGCGATTTTTAATTCGCTTTCACTTTTTCCCATCATACCATGCATTTGCATATGATCTTCACTCATGATTATTTCTTTAAATTCCTTAGGTTCTTCTGAAGGTTTGAAAATTTTTAAATTTTTTGGAAGTTCTACATTTTCTTTTTTTAGGTTAATATTGGCTAGAAATAGGGTATTAGGTTCTTCTTTTACCATCATTTTATCCCTATCATAATAAGAACTTTCTAGCTTAAATTCCCCATCTTTTGGAGCGTCGATTAAAACTTCTACACGAGAAGCAGGACTTAAGAAAAGTTCTTCTTTATAAATAGCTTTTTCTATAAGTCCACCATCAGTACCAACAAGTATAAACTTAGCTCCTTGTATGCGTAAATTTAAATATCTTGCTGCAGTAGCATTATAAATGCGTATGCGTTCGTTTGTGGCGAGTTTGATTTGAGGTTTAAATTGTCCATTGATGAGTACAAATTCTCCTTCTCTACCATTTAGCCAATCATTTAGGTTATTGTTTGGAATTTGAGCGTTTTCATCAAGACGCAAATCGCTAATCATCAAATCTTTTTCTTTTAAATGACTTAAAGCATCTTTTTTTGCTTTGATCACAAAAGCCCCTGCTAAACCCATAAAAACTTGTTTAGAAGCCGTATAATGAGGATGTGGATGATACCAGTAAGTTCCTGCGCTATCTTGAGGAATTTCAAAACGATATATTCTTTCTTCTCCTGCTAAGATAGGATCATGTGGGCTTCCATCTTGATCAGGTGGCACAGGAACGCCATGCCAATGTATAGTTGTAGCTTCTTTGAGTTTGTTTTTGACTAAAATTTCAAGTTTATCTCCTTCAAAAACTTCTATTTTTGGAGCAGGCACGAGGCCATTGTAAGTGTAAAATAAGGTTTTTTTACCTTTGATAAGCTCTATATGATTTTCTTTGATTTCTAGGGTAGCACGAAAAATATTTTTTTCTTTACTTTCATTTTTGAGTAAAGGCAAGGCTTTTAAAATTTCTCCTTGGGGGAATTGTTTTGGATCTAAAAGCTTTAAATTTTTTGGAGCAAAGTTTATAAAAGAAGTATCTAAGTCATGATTTATAGAATGATTTTTATGCATGGAGTGCATATCGTGCATAGGATTTGCATAGGCTACACCCATACTTGCTAAAGTGAGTGCATTAAATTTTAAAAAATTTCTTCTATTCATTAGTTTTTCCTTTTTTGCTTGATTTTTTGTATTATAGTCATTATTTTTTTAGTTTTAGTAAATATTTATTTTGAAAATTTGGTTTAATTTTGTTATGATTTTAGCAATTTAATCAAGGAAAAATAATGTTTTATGAAAAAATTCAAACTCCAGCTTATATTTTAGAAGAAGATAAGTTAAGAAAAAATTGTGAGCTTTTAGCAAGTATTGGCGAAAAGAGTGGTGCTAAAGTGCTTTTAGCTTTAAAAGGTTTTGCTTTTTCAGGAGCAATGAAAATTGTTGGAGAATACCTAAAAGGTTGTACTTGTAGCGGACTTTGGGAAGCAAAATTTGCTAAAGAATACATGGATAAAGAAATTCATACTTATTCACCTGCTTTTAAAGAAGATGAAATAGGTGAAATAGCCAGTTTATCTCATCATATAGTGTTTAACTCTTTGGCTCAATTTCATAAATTTCAAAGCAAAACACAAAAAAATTCCTTAGGTCTTCGTTGTAATGTTGAATTTTCTCTAGCCCCAAAAGAACTTTACAATCCTTGTGGAAGATACTCAAGACTTGGAATTCGTGCTAAAGATTTTGAAAATGTGGATTTAAGTACCATAGAAGGACTTCATTTTCACGCGCTTTGCGAAGAAAGTGCTGATGCTTTAGAGGCTGTTTTAAAGGTTTTTGAAGAGAAATTTGGTAAATGGATAGGGCAAATGAAATGGGTGAATTTTGGAGGAGGACATCACATCACTAAAAAAGGCTATGATGTTGAAAAACTTATTGCTTTGTGTAAAAATTTCAGTGATAAATACGGTGTGCAAGTTTATCTTGAACCAGGTGAAGCGGTGGGTTGGCAAACAGGAAATTTGGTGGCTAGTGTAGTAGATATCATAGAAAATGAAAAACAAATTGCTATTTTAGATACTTCAAGCGAAGCACATATGCCAGATACTATCATCATGCCTTATACAAGTGAAGTTTTAAATGCTAGAATTTTAGCCACAAGAGAAAATGAAAAAATTTCAGACTTAAAAGAAAACGAATTTGCCTATTTACTTACTGGAAATACTTGTTTAGCGGGCGATGTAATGGGAGAATACGCTTTTGATAAAAAGCTTAAAATCGGCGATAAAATTATTTTTTTAGATCAAATTCATTATACCATTGTGAAAAACACAACTTTTAATGGCATAAGACTTCCAAATCTCATGCTTTTAGACCATAAAAATGAACTTCAAATGATAAGAGAATTTTCTTATAAGGATTATTCTTTAAGAAATTAGTATTATTTATAATTTGCATAAAATGTTAATTTTACCCGGAAGAGAATCAAAGATATAAATTTTATGCAAAGTATTTTATTTTTTCAAATATAAAATCAACTCAAATATCTAATTTTCAATACTTTGATATGATTTTTTAAGATTTTAAATCCTTGTGGAATTTTATTGAAATTCAGTGATTTTTAAATCAAATAGTATTAAGATAAATCGATTTAAAAATCGGCTTTAAAATGAATATTAGGTATATTTTGCATAATATTCATTCAAGCAAAATTTAAAGCTATTTTTGAAAATTTTGAATGCATGGAGGCTTTAATGGATTTGGAAAAATTAAGATTAGCTAGAAGTCTTTATTATCAATGTCTAGGAGAGCTTTTTGTTTTTTCATTTTCTGAAGAAAGATTGTCAAAATTACAAGAGTATTTAAAGACAATGCAAGAATGTTTATTTGATGAAAATTTAAAATCAAATTTTGATATCTTGCTTAAGCATTTAGATGATGAAAATTCTATACAAGCATTTTTTAAAGAATACGATTTGCTTTTTTTAAGTCTTAAAAACAGCATTCCAACGACTTTTTCTTACATAGAAGAAGGTTTTGAAAATTCAAATCCTTTACTTTGCGTGCGTCAAATTTTAGTCAAAAGCAAAATAAGACGCAATGAAAAATTCTTTAAAGAAAGTGAAGATAGTGTTGGATTTTGTTTATTGTTGATGAGTGAATTTTTAAGGCAAAATGAAGATGATTTAGCCAAAGAGCTTTTTGAAAAAGTGATCAATAAAAGCATTGATGAGTTTTTAGGCGATGTTTTCATGAATAAAAATGCGAATTTATATAAGGAAATTGCAAGTATTGCATCGGCTTTTATGGAATTTGAAAGACTTTGCTTTGAAGTGGAAAAACCTGCAAAAATAAATTCTAAAAAAGTGCAAAACGATCTATCGCGTTCAGAATTTTTAAGAAGAGAAGCAAATAAACAAAGGAGGACTCGTGAAAAATCGCAGGGAATTTCTTAAAAAATCCGCTTTTGCCTTAGGGGCTGCTGGAGTGCTTGGTAGCACGACTTTAGCTCTAGCTAAAGATAAAGAAAGAAAAGATTTGGTTAAAGGTAAAAGTAAGAAAAAAGAAGTGCTTTTTCAAAGAAGTGCTAATTGGGAAAATTATTATATAAAGGCTGAGTAATGTCAAGTGTAGGTGAAAATATCAAGCTTACGCGTCGTTCTTTTCTTAAAATGGCAGCACTTTCAAGCCTAGCAACACCGTTGCTTGCTAGAAGTGAAACTTTAAGAGAAGCGAGTGCTGATGAGCTTAAAGAAGCTTATGAAGGTAGTAAAAAAGTAAAAACAGTTTGTACAGCCTGTTCTGTAGGCTGTGGGATTATCGCAGAAGTGCAAAATGGTGTTTGGGTGCGTCAAGAAATCGCTCAAGATCATCCTGTGAGTTCAGGTGGACATTGCTGCAAGGGATCTGATATGATCGATATGGTGCGTTCACATGTGCGTTTAAAATATCCTATGAAAAAAGAAAATGGAGAATGGAAACGCATAAGTTATGAGCAAGCTTTAAGTGAGATCGGAGAAAAACTAGCTGCTTATCGTAAAGAAAATCCTGAAAGTGTTATGTTTTTAGGTTCTGCAAAAATGAGCAATGAACAAGCTTATTATGTGCGTAAATTTGCAGCGTTTTTTGGAACAAACAATGTAGATCATCAAGCTAGAATTTGACACAGCGCAACAGTCGCCGGTGTGGCGAATACATTTGGTTATGGCGCTATGACAAACCATCTTGGAGACATTCAAAGAAGTAAATGTATCATTATCATTGGGGCAAATCCAGCGGTAAATCATCCTGTGGGTTTTAGACATTTCTTAAAAGCAAAAGAAAAAGGTGCAAAGCTTATCGTTGTAGATCCTAGATTTACAAAAAGTGCGGCAAAAGCGGATATTTATGCAAGAATTCGTCCAGGAACTGACATTGCTTTCATGTATGGAATGCTAAAAATCATCTTTGATGAAGGCTTAGAAGATACAAAATATCTTGATGAAAGAGTTTTTGGAATTGATAAAATTCGTGAAGAAGCAGCAAAATGGACAGCTGAAGAAGTAGAAAATGTTACAGGGATCTCTAAAGAACTTTTGGTGCAAATCACTCACGAAGTAGCTAAAAACAAACCAACTACGCTTATTTGGGCTATGGGTTTAACTCAACACACTGTAGGAACTTCAAATACACGTTTAGCACCTATTGTGCAAATGGTACTTGGAAATATAGGTAAATTTGGTGGTGGAGTTAATATCTTACGCGGACATGATAATGTTCAAGGTGCTTCAGATATGGCTTGTTTGAGCGAAAATTTACCAGGTTATTATCCTTTAAATGAAGCGACTTGGAGATACTATGCCAAAATTTGGGGTGTGGATTATGAGTGGCTTTTAGGAAATTTTGTAAGCAAAGATTGGATGCATAAAACTGGGCTTTCACTTGCTAGATGGTGGGCAGCGGCTTTAAATGGAAAAGATGGAAATGATGCTATCGATAACGCAGGAACGCCTTTAAAAGCTTTAGTAGTTATGGGAAATGGTATCACTTCGACTGCACAGCAAGTAAAAGTTAAAGAAGGTTTGGAAGCTTTAGAGCTTTTAGTTTTAGCCGATCCTTTTGTAAATGAAGCAGGCATTATTGCAGAAAGAAAAGATGGAATTTATCTTTTACCTGCAGCAACACAGTTTGAAACAAGCGGAAGTGTAACAGCAACAAATCGTAGCGGACAATGGAGATTTAAAGTTGTAGATCCACTTTATGAAAGCATGGAAGATCAAGAAATTTTATTTGAGCTTGCTAAAAAATTAGGTTTTTATGAAGACTTTACCAAGACTTTACGCGATGAAAAAGGTGAGATTGTTTGGCCTGAAAATGCAACAAGAGAAATTGCAAAAGCAGTTAGAAGTATAGGGCTTAATGGTTGGAGTCCTGAAAGGCTTAAAAAGCATACTTTATACTGGGATAAATTTGATGAGGTAACTTTAGAAGGAAAAGATGAAGTTGCTGGTGAGTATTACGGGCTTCCTTGGCCTTGTTGGAGTGATAAGCACCCAGGTTCTCCTGTACTTTATAATACCGACATTGAAGTCGCAAAAGGTGGTATGGGCTTTAGAAATAATTTTGGACTTGAGTATGAAGGAGAGAGTTTACTTGCTAAAAATGCGCCTTTAAATTCACCTATTGATACAGGTTATCCACAAATTACTAAAGATAATATAGAAAAAGTTTTAGGTATTACTTTAAGTGCCCAAGAAAAAGAAAAAATGGGATCAACTTGGTCTTATGATGATAGCAATATCATAGCAACTAAATGTATAGAAAAAGGCATAGTTCCTTATGGAAATGCTAAAGCTAGAGCTGTAGTTTGGACTTTTAAAGATAAAATTCCACTCCACCGTGAGCCTTTACATTCTCCAAGAAACGATTTGGTGCAAAAATATCCAAGTTTTGAAGATCAAAAAGCGCTTTACCGCGTGGATACTAAATTTGTGTCTGTGCAACAAGCTAAGGATTATTCTAAAGAATTCCCGCTTAATCTTGTTACTGCAAGACTTGTGAATTTAAATGGTGCAGGTATGGAAAATAGAGCATCTATGTATCTAACGCGTTTAACACCTGAAATGTTTTGTGAGATCAATCCTGAATTAGCAAAAGAGCAAGACATTAAAGCAGGAGATATGATTTGGGTACATTCTCCAGAAGGTACTAAAATTCATGTAAGAGTGAAGGTTAATCCAGGTGTAGCAAAAGATATGATTTTCTTGCCTTTCCATTTTACAGGAGTTATGCAAGGCGTGGATTTAACGCACAATTTCCCTAAAGGAACAAAACCTTATGCAAGTGGAGAAAGTGCTAATACGGTAACAAATTATGGTTATGATATCATGTGTCAGATTCCAGAGACTAAAGGTGGGCTTTGTAGAATCAGTAAGGATGGAAAATGAGTAAGGTAAATTTTGCAAATTTAGAAAAAGAACGCTTGAAATTCTTTTGTGATAATGAGCGTTGTATTGATTGTAATGGTTGTGCGGTAGCTTGTGATGAAGCACATGAGCTTCCTATTCATATTCGCCGCCGCCGTGTGATTACTTTAAATGAAGGAATTCAAGGAAAAGAAGTTTCAACTTCTATTTCTTGTATGCATTGTGATGATGCTCCTTGTTCTATCGTTTGTCCTGTGGATTGTTTTTACATCCGTGCTGATGGTATTGTTTTGCATGATAAAGAAATTTGCATAGGTTGTGGATATTGTCTTTATGCTTGTCCTTTTGGTGCACCACAATTTCCAAAAGATAGTGTTTTTGGAAATAAAGGAATTATGGATAAATGTACTATGTGTGCAGGTGGCCCTGAAGCAACGAATTCAGAAAAAGAAAGAGAACTTTATGGTCAAAATCGTATCGCAGAAGGAAAAGTTCCTGTATGTGCTGCGATGTGTTCGACAAAAGCACTTTTAGTAGGTGAAAGTTCTAAAATAGAAGAGATTTATCATAATAGACTTATGAATAGAAATTATGGCATTCCAAATCCTTCGGAAAGTTTGGAATGGAAGATTGCTTACACAGGAAAGGAACGCTTATGAGAAAAGTATTTGTAACGCTTTTGTTAAGCGTGGTAAGTTTATTTGCTTATGGTAGCGAGAGAATGGGACAAGATACTCAAATTTGGGATTTTCATCGTATTACAAATATCCCAAATTATGATACTTTTGGCAAACTTTGGACAACTTTGCAAGGTGAATATATAGCTACTATAGCTTTAATCGCTGTTATTGCGGTATTATCTGCATTTGCTTTGCATTATATGGTTATAGGACCTAAGCAATTTTCACACGATGGAAAGAAAATTTATGCTTTTACATTATTTGAAAGACTTTTTCATTTTATCGCGGCAATTTCTTGGGTGATTTTAGTGCCAACTGGTTTTGTGATGATGTTTGGGGCGACTTTTGGAGGCGGACTTTTTGTAAGGGTTTGTAAAAATTTACATGCTTTTGCAACGGTTTTATTTATCATCTCTATAATCCCTATGTTTTTATGGTGGATTAAAAGAATGCTTCCTGCAAGTTATGATATCAGATGGATGATGATAGTAGGTGGTTATTTAAGCAAAGTAAAACGTCCTGTACCTGCAGGTAAGTTTAATTTTGGTCAAAAATCTTGGTATTATATAGCTGTATTTGGTGGATTTTTGATGATAATTACAGGCGGATTTATGTATTTTCTTGATTTTAATTCCACGGCAATTCAAGGTCTTTTTGGTTTAACTCAAATTGAACTTTTAAGAATTTCAGCTATAGTGCATAATTTCTTAGGCATAGTGTGTGCAGTGTTTTTTGGCGTGCATATTTATATGGCAGTATTTGCAATCAAAGGCAGTATCCATTCTATGATTAGTGGTTATAAAGAAGAAGAAGAGGTTTATATTTTACATTCTTATTGGTATAAAGAATTAAGCAATAAAAAGCAAATTGAACCTAGTTTTTCTTATGATCCTAATGTAAAAATTTAATCTTTAACCGCTATGTTATTGCATAGCGGTAGTTTTAAGCTTTTTTGAAATAAATAGAACGAATTTTATTTTACAAGTTGAATCTAAAATCTATTTTTCCATATATAAATTTGTTATTTATGTTTTTTTGATATAATATTATTTAAAGATATTTAAAGGATAAGGTATGGATCCGTTATTTACAACTCAAATTTTAAAATATAAAGGTAATAATTCTTTTACATGTGATGATACTTTAGTGCGTGAAATTAAGCTTGAAATTTTTATTAATGATGAAAGAGTAGGTGCTTTAATGGCAACTCCTGTAGATGAACAGGCATTAGCAATAGGATATTTAATGAGTGAAAATATCATTGCGAAAGTAAGTGATATTGAGAGCATAGAAACAAAAGATGATGGTATGAGTGTGCATATTAAAGCAAAGATTGATAAAGAAAATTTAGCAAAGCTTAATGCTGAAGGTGTAGTTATAAGTGGTTGCGGTAGAGCACATACTGCCAATATCGATCCAGAAGCTATTGAAGCGAGTAAAATTAGTTCTGATGCAAAATTTAGCAAAGATGAAATTTTAAAACAAATGAGTACTTTTTATACTCAATGCGAACTTTATGAGAAAACAGGCTGTGTACATACGGCTAAGCTTTTTGTAGATGAGAAAACTTTTTTTATAGGTGAAGATATAGCTCAGCATAATACCATAGATAAAGCTTTAGGAAAAGCACGTTTAGCTGGGGTTGATTTAAGTCAATGTTTTTTAATGGTTAGTGGAAGGCTAAGTTCTGAAATGGTAGCTAAAGCAGTTATGCATAAAATTCCAGTGCTTGTTTCACGCACGGCTCCTACTTGTTTAGGAGTTATGATAGCAAGAAAATTTGATTTAACGCTTTGTGGTTTTGCTAGAGAAAATAAGATTAATATTTATAGTGGAGAATTTAGAATTTATGGATAAAAATCAAGAAAAAGAAATCGTCTCATATATGAGAGAATTGTTAAATAGTAATGAAAAGTTAGATTGTGGTACGGCTTTTAAAATTGCAAAGAAATTTAATGTAAATATAGAAAAAATCGGACAATTGGCCGATGAAAATCACATGAGAATTGATAATTGCGAGTTGGGGCAATTTGGACATTTAGATTTTGAAAAAGCAAAAATTGAAGTGCTTAAAAAAATAGAACCTAGCTTAGATGAAAAGCGTAGAATTTTTTGTAAAGATGCAAGAGATATTGCTAAAGAAGGTTGCGGACTTAAAAGTATGCGTTCAGCTTTAAAAGCTTATAAGGTTGATGTAAAGTATTGTCAACTTGGTTGCTTTAAAGAGAAAAAAGGTAAGCAATTTATAGTAAGAACAAAAACTTGGATTGAAAATGCAGATGGAGATTTGCTTTTTGGAAAAGGAAAAACTGAACTTTTAGAGCTTATCGGACAAACAGGTAGTTTGCTACATGCTTCTAAGCTTATGGGGATTAATTATAAAAAAGCATGGATGCATTTACAAATTTTACAAAAAAATTCTCAAGAAATTCTAGTTAGTACAAGGCAAGGACGTTCTAAAGAATCAGGAACTAAACTTACCCCTAGAGCTATAGAATTGATGGAAAATTATTCTATTTTGCAAAAAGACATAGAAGAATACGCTAATAAACGCTTTAAAGAACTGTTTTTAAAAGGAAAAAAATAAATCTTCTATCAAAAAATACTAATACATAATATTTTTATAATTAATTAATATTATTTTTTTTAAAAATATGTTAAAATTAGAATCTAAATTTTTTTATTTTAGGAGTTATAAGATGTTTAAATCTTTAAATATAGGTTTAAAGCTTATTTTTTCTGTAGCAACTGTTGTTGTTATTGGGCTTGTTATTTTAATTTCATTAATCACAAAACAAGTAAGTCAAAATATTACCAAAAATACAGAAGATATTCTTGCTTCTATCACGAAAGAATATGCTACTCAAACTCAAGGAATTTTTGGGGAGATGATCGCTTTAAATAAAAGTATTTCAGGTACTTTGACAGAAATGTTTAGATCAACTTCTAAAGAAGATTTAGATATAGACAATATAACAAATATCATAACTAATACTTTTGATAATAGTGCTTATTCTAATTTTACCTATTTGTATCTTATTGATCCACCAGAATACTTTAAAGAAGAGAGTAAATTTTTTAATACTCAAAGTGGAAAATTTGTTATGCTTTATGCTGATGAGGAAAAGAATAATAAAGGTGGAATAAAAGCAATACAAGCTAGTGATGAAATAGCTAATTTACAAGTTGTGCAAGATGTATTAAAAAATGCAAAATATGGAGATAATAAAGTATATATAGGTCGCCCTATTAAGATGAATTTAGAAGGTCAAGATTTTGATGCTGTAAATCTTGCTATGCCTATTTTTGATCGAAAAAATCAAGTTGTAGGTGTTATTGGTATGACCTTGGATTTTTCAGATATTGCAACTTATCTTTTGGATCCTAAGAGTCAAAAATACGATGGCGAATTAAGAGTTCTTTTGAATTCAGATGGTTTTATGGCGATACATCCAAATAAAAGTCTGGTTTTAAAAAATTTAAAAGATGTTAATCCTAATAAAGGTGCGCAAGAAACTTATAAGGCTATGAGTGAAGGAAAAAATGGAGTTTTTGATTATATAACTTCTGATGGTGATGATTCTTATGCAGCAATAAATACTTTTAAAGTACAAGATAGCTCTTGGACCGTTTTGGTAACCGCCCCTAAATATTCGGTTTTTGAACCTTTAAAAAAACTTCAAATGATTATTATCAGTGCTTCTTTAATTTTCATTATTGTTGTTTTAGGCGTTGTGTATTATTGTGTAAGAAAGATAGTTGCAGCAAGATTGCCAATCATTCTTAACTCTTTAGAATCTTTCTTCCGTTTTTTAAATCATGAAAAGATTGAATTAAAGCCTATTAAAATTCGCGCTAACGATGAATTAGGCGCAATGGGAAATATTATTAATGAAAATATCAAAAAAATTCAATTATCTTTAGAGCAGGATCAAAGTGCTGTAGATGAATCGGTACAAACTGCTAAGGAAATTGAAAAAGGTAATTTAACAGCAAGAATTACTAAAAATCCTATAAATCCTCAGTTAGTAGAGCTTAAAAATGTACTTAATAAAATGCTTGATGTTTTGCAAAATAAAATTGGTTCTAATATGAATGAAATTAATAGAGTTTTTGATAGTTATAAGGCTCTTGATTTTAGCACGGAAGTGTTTGATGCTAAAGGCGAAGTTGAAATTACAACTAATATTTTAGGCAAAGAAATTAAAAAAATGCTTGTAGCTTCTTCAAATTTTGCTAAAGACTTAGCTAATCAGTCAGAAGAGTTAAAAAATTCTATGCAAAAACTTGCTGATGGCTCTAATGCACAAGCGAGTTCTTTAGAACAATCAGCTGCAGCTGTAGAAGAAATTAATTCTTCCATGCAAAATGTAAGTGGCAAAACAGTTGAGGTTGCTTCGCAAGCTGATGATATTAAAAATATTGTTAATGTGATTAAAGATATTGCCGAACAAACTAATCTTTTAGCTTTAAATGCCGCTATTGAAGCTGCGCGTGCTGGAGAACATGGTAGAGGCTTTGCAGTTGTAGCAGATGAAGTAAGACAGCTTGCAGAAAGAACAGGAAAGTCTTTATTAGAAATCGAAGCAAATATTAATATACTTGTTCAAAGTGTAAATGAAGTAGCAGAATCCGTAAAAGAGCAAACAACCGGCATTACACAGATTAATGATGCTATAGCGCAACTTGAAAGTGTTACTAAGGAAAATGTTGAAGTTGCAAATGCTACTAATAGTATAACAAATGAAGTTAATCAAATTGCTGCGGCAATTCTTGAAGATGTGGATAAAAAAAGATTTTAAAAAAAGCTCATTTTTGAGCTTTTAAATTTTTTCTATATTATTTAAAATTTTTAAACATAAAACAAGTAATAAAATAATATTATTTTTCAAAGCTAATATCAAGGAAAAATAATGAAAATTGATTGTCGCAATCTTTCTTGTCCTCAGCCTATAGTTGAAACAAAAAACGCTCTTGAAAAACTTCAAGAAAATGAAATTTTAGAAATTGTTTTAAATTCTATTATTTCAAAAAATAATGTTGTAAAATTTCTTAACTCTTTAAATTTAAACCCTGTTGTAGATGAAAATGCACAAGAGTTTTGCATCAAAGTACAAAAAAAGAATTTTAATTCTAGTGAAGTAAATATTCACGATTATAATGTTTTATTTTTAAAAACCGACAAAGTGGGTGAGGGTGAATTGGGACAAAATTTACTTGTAGGATTTTTAAGTACCTTAAAAAATTTAGATCATACTCCAAGTAAAATTCTTTGCGTAAATGAAAGTGTTTTAATCAATGTTGATGAAAATCATAAAGCACATTTAGCTATGAAAGAACTTGAAAATTTAGGTATTGAGATCATAAGTTGCGGAGCTTGTTTGGAATTTTTCAATAAAAGCAAAGAACTTAAAATAGGAAATATAGGCAATGCTTATGAAATTTTAAACGAGCTTTTTGGTAAAGCAAAAATCATTACTCTATAAGGAAAAACACTGCAATATAAAAATCAAAATTTAACCCATTTTGTTAAAGCAGCAGGTTGAGCAGCGAAATTAAGCCCGGGTGGTCTTAAAACAATTTTAAATTTCATGCAAAAAACTCCTGCTTTACTTAGTGATATCGGAAATAATGAAGATGCAAGCGTATATCAAATCAATTCTGATTTAGCTTTGGTGCAAACGCTTGATTTTATCACTCCTATAGTAGATAGTGCTTATCATTTTGGTGCTATTGCCGCAGCAAATGCTTTAAGCGATGTTTTTGCTATGGGTGCAGAGGTGATTAATGCCTTAAATATAGTAGGTTTTGATACTTGTAATCATGATTTAAATATCTTAAAAGAGCTTTTAGAAGGTGCAAATGATAAGGTGCAAGAATGTAATGCTTTAGTTGTGGGTGGCCATACTATAGAAAGCACTGAGCTTTTTTTTGGACTTAGTGTTACAGGAAAAGTACATCCTAGTAAATTTATTGCTAATAATACGGCTAAAGTTGGAGATTGTATCATTTTAACCAAGCCTTTAGGAACAGGAATTTTAAGTACGGCTTTAAAGGCACAAATGTTAAATCAAAAACATTTAGATATAATGCTTAAAAGTATGATGGAGTTAAATTATAAAGCCAGTCAAATTGCTCTTAAATTTCATCCAAGTGCCATGAGTGATGTCACAGGTTTTGGACTTTTAGGACATTTAAAAGAAATGCTAAATAAAAATATTTCTTTTGAAATTTTTGAAAGTGAACTTCCTTTTTTAGATGGAGTAAAAGAGTATTTTAATATGGGTTTAATTCCTGCTGAAGCTTATAAAAATTTAGAATTTATAAAAGAACTTATCCCTGATTTAAATGAAGAAAAATTATTACTTTGTGATCCGCAAACTTCAGGAGGACTTTTAATTTCTATAAGTGAAAAAGAATCCTTAGAATGTTTAAAAAAACTAGAAGATGAAAATATTCAAGCTAAAATTATTGCTAAGGTTGTAAATAAGCAAGAAAATGATATTATCATTTCTTAATTTTTGTTACTTATATACCCATTAAAATTTTTTTTATCATTTTTTATACATTTTCTATGATTTAAAATATTATTTTTATCTTATTTATATATTATTTATTAAAATTTATTTTATCTTAGGAGATACGAAATGATACAAAAAGCTTTAGCCTTAGCTGAAGAATTGCAAGGACAAATAGAAGCCAATATTTCAAATTCTGAAAAAGAATTTCATGCTAAAATGCAAAAACTTCTTAATAATCCCAAAAATAAAGTTATGCTTATAGAACTTTTAGATCGTTCTTTTAGATGTAAAGATAAAAATGCAAGTTTTGAGCTTATAGAATATACTTTGAGTAAATATGGCATAGCGGATTTTTTTAGCACTTTTGAAAAATTCCTACTTTTTAGTTTTTTAAATTTTGGCAAATTTGCTCCTAATTTAAGTGTACCTTTTTTTGTCAAACATTTAAGAGAAGATACTAAAACTATGGTTCTAGATGCAAACCCTAGTGTTTTAGAACCGCATATTAAGAAAAGAAAAGAGCAAGATAAAATTACCTTAAATGTGAATTTAATCGGCGAAGAGGTTTTAGGTGAAGCTGAGAGTAAATATCGTATGCAAAAATATGAAGAGGCTTTAAAATCAAGTTATATCACTTATATTTCCATAAAAATTACTACGATTTTTTCACAAATTAATATTATAGATTTTGATTATTCTAAAGAAGAGGTAGTAAAAAGACTAGATTATCTTTATGCTTTAGCCTTAGAAGAAGAGAAAAAACAAGGTGTATCTAAATTTATCAATCTGGATATGGAAGAATTTAGAGATTTGGAACTCACCGTTGCAGCTTTTATGGAAAGTGTGGCTAAATTTGATATTAAAGCTGGGATTGTTTTGCAAGCTTATATTCCTGATTCTTACGAGTATCTTAAAAAACTTTTTGCTTTTTCAAAAGAGAGGGTTTTAAAAGGTATGAAGCCTATTAAGATCCGTTTTGTTAAGGGTGCTAATATGGAAAGTGAAGAAACCATTGCATCTCAAAAAGGCTGGGAACTTCCTACTTTTTATAAAAAAATAGATACTGATAGCAATTATAATAAAATGCTTGATTTTATTCTTGAAGGAGATAATCATAAATACATCAACATAGGAATTGCAAGTCATAATATCTTTGAGATTGCTTATGCTTATACACGCATAAGTGAAGCGAATGCTTTAGATTCTTTTACTTTTGAAATGCTTGAAGGTATGAGTTTGCAATGTTCTTATGAATTATCTAAAATGCATGATTTAATCCTTTATGCTCCAGTTTGCGATGAAGCATATTTTAACAATGCCATTGCTTATCTTGTAAGACGCCTTGATGAAAATACAAGTGAAGATAATTTTATGCGTTATTTTTTCAATCTTAAAGTAGGAGATGAAAATTGGAAGGCTCAAAAAGAACTTTTTTTAAAATCTTTAGAAGGCATAAAAACGCTTGATAATACTACACATCGTAAGCAAGATAGAAATAAAGAATCAAATATCATAAGTTCTTATGAAAGTAAAAAATTTAGCAACGAAAGTGATACGGATTTTATTTTAGCGCAAAATAGAGCATGGGCTAAAGAAATTAAAGCTAAATATGAAAATTTAAAAGATTATGATGTTTATCCTGTTATAGGTGAGCTTGATTTTAAAGCAGAAAATTTAAATGTTTTAGAAGTTAAAGATAAGATTGAAGATAGAGTGATAGGAAAGGCTTATTTAGCTGGAGAAAAAGAAATCAAACAAGCTTTAGAAGTAGCTAAAAATTCTACTTTTACACAAAAAAGTCATGATGAAATTTATCAAATTTTAGCCAAAAGTGCAAAACTTATGAGAGAAAGAAGAGGGGATTTGATAGGTTTGGCAGCTTTAGAAGTGGGCAAAACCTTTTTAGAGATCGATCCTGAAGTAAGTGAGGCTATTGATTTTATAGAATTTTACCCACATTCTTTAGAAGAGCTTAAAAAACAAAATCCAAAAGTTATATTCACACCTAAAGGTATAGGAGTTACCATAGCTCCTTGGAATTTTCCTGTGGGGATTTCAGTAGGCACTATAGCTGCACCACTAGCTGCAGGTAATGTGGTGATTTACAAACCTTCTTCACTTTCAACTCTAACAGGTTATATGCTTTGTAAGTGTTTTTGGGATGCAGGTATTCCAAAAGACGCTTTGATTTTCTTACCTTCAAAAGGAAGTGATATTTCTAAATATTTACTTGTTGATGAAGTGATTAAATTTTCAATTCTTACAGGAGGAGAGGATACTGCTTATGTTATGTTAAAAGCTAATCCAACCTTGCTTTTAAGTGCTGAAACGGGCGGAAAGAATGCGACTATAGTTTCTAAATTTGCTGATCGTGATAGTGCGATTAAAAATATCATTCATTCTGCTTTTAGCAATAGCGGTCAAAAATGTTCGGCTACTTCTTTGCTAGTCTTAGAAGAAGAGGTTTATCATGATGAAGAATTTAAAAAGACTTTAGTAGATGCTGCAAGTTCTATGGCAGTGGGCAATCCTTTTGAATTTAAAAATAAATTGGGTGCTTTAGCTGATAAGCCAAGTTCTAAAGTTCAAAAGGCCTTAGATGAATTACAACCTTATGAAGAATGGGCATTAAAACCTAAATTTTTAAACAATAATCCTTATTTGATGACTCCAGGCATAAAATACGGCACCAAAAAGGGCGATTTCACTCATATGAATGAACTTTTTGTACCGATTTTAAGTGTGATGAAGGCTAAAGACTTAAAAGAAGCTATAGATATAGTAAATTCTACAGGCTATGGTTTAACTGCAGGTTTTGAAAGCTTAGATGAAAGAGAATGGGAGTATTTTCACACTCATATAGAAGCAGGAAATATTTATATCAACAAACCAACCACAGGGGCTATAGTGCTGCGTCAACCTTTTGGAGGGGTTAAAAAATCAGCTATAGGTTTGGGTAGAAAAGTGGGAATTTATAATTATATCACTCAATTTTTAGAGATTAAGCAAGAAGATTTTGATGATCATTTAATTGAAGATAAATTTTCAAAAAAATTAGCACAAATAGATTTAAAAGAAGCACAAGATTTTATGAACGATTTAATTAAAATGTCTCAATCTTATGCTTATCATTATAAAAATGAGTTTAGTGTTTCAAAAGATTATGTCAATATACGTGGAGAAGATAATCTTTTTTCTTATACTAAAATAAAGAATATGGTTTTAAGACTTTGTGGAAATGAAAGCTTAAAAGATGTTTTAGGGGTGGTTTTAGGTGCAAATATTGCAAATATTGATCTAAGTATCAGTTATGATGAACAAGATATTAGTATGATAGAGCAAATTGTTCAAAGCATAGGAGCAAAAGTATTATTTTTAAAAGAAAATAAAGAAAATTTTATCAAGAGTATTAAAGAATATGAAAGAGTGCGTTATTTGGCAAAGCCAGATGTAAATGATGAGATTTATAAAGAGGCTGCAAAGCTTGCTAAAATCATCATAAGAGAAAAGCCATTGTTAAATGGTCGTTTTGAACTTTTAAATTATTTTAATGAAAAAGCTTTAAGTATATCTTTTCATCGCTATGGAAATTTAGGCATTAGAGCAATATCTTAATGATCAAGGAGAGATTGATGGAAGTAGTTCAAATTAATACCCCAATAGCAGTGATGTTTGTAGTTTATGCCTTATTGATGCTTTATATAGGTTTTTATTTTTATAAGCAAAATAAAAATTCAGAAGATTATTTTTTAGGCGGGCGTACTATGGGGCCTGTGATATCTGCACTTAGCGCAGGGGCTTCTGATATGAGTGGTTGGCTTTTAATGGGATTACCAGGAGCTTTATATGTAAGTGGCTTTATAGATTCTTATATTGCAATTGGACTTACTATAGGAGCTAGTTTAAATTGGATTTTTGTGGCAAAAAGACTTAGAATTTATACCAGTGTGATTGCAAATTCTTTGACTATTCCTGATTATTTTGAAACTCGTTTTGATGATGATAAACACATACTACGCATCGTATGTGCGGTGGTAATTTTGATATTTTTTACCTTTTATGTTTCATCAGGGCTTGTAAGTGGAGCAAAACTTTTTGAAAGTACTTTTGGTATCAGATATGATTATGCTTTAACTACTGGAACGATTATTATTGTTGCTTATACTTTTTTAGGTGGATATAAGGCAGTTTGTTGGACGGATATGATACAAGGGCTTTTAATGATGATGGCTTTAATCATTGTGCCTTTGGTTATGCTTTATCATTTAGGTGGCTTTGGTGAAGCGATGAATATAGTAAGAGAAATAAAGCCACAAGCTTTATCTATGGGCGAAGGAGTGGGAGTTATAAGCATTATATCTGCACTTGCTTGGGGTTTGGGTTATTTTGGTCAACCACATATTTTAGTGCGTTTTATGTCGATTCGTTCTACTAAAGATATTCCTATGGCCACTTTTATAGGTATTGCTTGGATGGCGGTTTGTCTTTTAAGTGCTTGTATGATAGGTATTTTGGGTATAGCTTATGTGCATAAATTTGAATTGAGTTTGCAAGATCCTGAAAAGATTTTCATCGTGATGTCGCAGCTTTTATTTAATCCTTGGATAGCAGGTATTTTACTCAGTGCTATTTTAGCGGCTATTATGAGTACGGCAAGTTCACAATTGTTGGTTTCAAGTTCTACTATAGCGGAAGATTTTTATAAAAAGATTTTTAGAGAAGATGCGCCGAGTCATGTTGTATTAAATTTAGGTAAATTAGGTGTTTTACTAGTAGCTGTAATAGCGTTTTTGATTTCTACTGATAAAAACTCAAGTGTTTTGAGTATAGTTTCTTATGCATGGGCTGGATTTGGAGCTTCTTTTGGTTCTGTAATGCTTTTTTCTTTATTTTGGAGTAGGATGACAAGAGTAGGAGCAATCTTAGGTATGATAACAGGAGCTGCTACTGTGGTACTTTGGAAGAATTTTGCAAATTCGGGTCTTTATGAAATAGTTCCAGGGTTTTTAGCAGCTTCGGTGGTGATTATTATTGCAAGTTTATTTACAAATGTAAGATCTGGAACTAAGGCAGCTTATGAAAAGATGTTAAAAGAGCTTTGAGAACAAAAGCCTTTTTTAAGGCTTTTGGATTAAAAATCTTAGTGTGGGTCCACTTTGATTGATTTCAAGCACTTTAAAACCACGGTTTTTTGCATCTTGAGGTATGGAATTGATACTTTGTGGGCAATCACAAAGCACTTCCAAAATTTCTCCGCTTTGAAGCTTAGGTAAGACATCAAGTGTTGCTATAGCAGGATAAGGACAAGCTTCACCTTGTAAATTTAAACTATAAGTAATTTTCACTGTTTATCCTTTAAGTTGATTTTTAAAGAAGTGTTTTTTGTAAAATACTACAAAAACAAACATTAAGATGAATAAAATAAGATTGATAAAAAATCCATTTAAATTGCCAAATTCGGTTAAAAGATTGATTTTTATACCTTCTTTAAAAGCCTTTGGTAAAAAGTCATAACTTAAAGCTAAAATCATAGTTCCTATTATATTTGCAATTCCTACTATCATAAAATGACTTTGTCCTTCAAAGGCACGATAAGCCCAACCACACTCACAACCTCCGGCAAAAACTATACCAAAACCAAACAAAAATGCTCCCACAGCTACAGCAGGAGAAAGTTCTATGAGTTTGCTAGTATGACCTTGCAAGATAAAGGCAAAAGCGATTAAAGAAGCGATAATCATGCCAATTAATGCGCCTTTTATAGCATTGTCTCTACCAAATAAAAACAAATCTCTAAAGCAAGAAGTAAAACAAATTTGTCCTCTAGAAATAACAAAGCCAAAAACAAAGCCAAAAATCAGTGCTAAAGCTAGAAGACTTTGTTTGTTTTGTATGCTGATATTGCCATTTGTAAAAATAAGATAAAACACCCAAACTAAAAAGGCTATGAAAAGCAATATGCCTAAGTTAAAATATAGTTTTGTACGCAAACTTTGCTTGTTTAGCGGCAAGTTTTCTTTATTTACCCGTTCTAATTTAGCTTTAGGTTTAAAAAAGGAAGTGTTGCAAATTTTCACTCCTAGATAAATTCCTAAAACCATAAAAACAGTAAAAAGCCAAGTGTGTAAAGAAAAATAAGGTAAACCTGTAAAAAAATTAGCTAAATTACATCCAAATGCAAGTCTTGCTCCATATCCTGAAAGAATTCCACCTACTATTGCTTGAAAAATTCTTATATTGCTAGCAGGTAGACGAAATTTGACTTTGTTAGCTAAAAGTGCGGCTACTAAACAACCTATAAACATACCTATGAGCATAATACCATCAGTTCTTGCTAAAGGGGTTCCATCTAAATTTTGCTTTTGGTAATAAGAATATCCATCTAAATTCATACCTAAAAGCTCTAAAAACTCGCCACCCCAACGTGTCATTTCTCCAGTAACAGCCCAAACGCCACCAAAAATCCCAAAATACACTGCACTTAAAATTCCAAGTGCAATCATAGAGCGGGAATTGTCCCAAAAATTGATTAAATATTTTTGTTTAAAAGAATTCAAAGAAAGATCCTAAAAATGTAATCATCAAAACTTGATGCTAAAAAAGAGTGAGATTATAGCTTAAATTTAATGTGAAGTCAAAAAGAATATTGATAAATTTATTTTGTTTTTCATTAAAAATCGCTATAATTATCACTTTGGAAGATTAGCGTATCTGGTGATCGCCACTGACTTCAAATCAGATGAAAGGATAGTTGACTATTCTTTGGGGAGTTCGATTCTCTCATCTTCTCGCCAATATTAAGTAAAATCAAGGAAATTTTTATGAGCAAAGCAGATATTATTGTCGGCATTCAATGGGGCGATGAAGGAAAAGGTAAGGTAGTTGATAAATTATGTGAAAATTATGATTTTGTTTGCAGAAGTGCAGGTGGACACAATGCAGGACATACGATTTGGGTAAATGGTGTAAGATATGCGCTTCATCTTATGCCAAGTGGAGTTTTGCATCCAAGATGTATTAATATTATCGGAAATGGAGTTGTGGTTTCTCCTGAAGTATTGATTGCTGAAATGGCTCAATTTGAAAATTTAAAAGGTAGATTATATATCAGTGATAGAGCTCATTTAAATTTAAAACATCATTCTTTAATAGACATTGCAAAAGAAAAACTCAAAGGCAAAAATGCCATAGGAACAACAGGTAAGGGTATAGGACCTTCTTATGCAGATAAGATTAATCGTACAGGACATAGAGTTGGTGAGCTTTTAGAACCACAAAGACTTTGTGAGGCTTTGATGAAAGATTTTGAAGCTAATAAAACTTTTTTTGAAATGCTTGAAATTGAAATTCCAAGTGCTGAAGAATTGCTTGCTGATTTAAAACGCTTTAATGAAATTTTAACTCCTTATATTACAGATACTACAAGAATGCTTTGGAAGGCTTTAGATGAAGATAAAAGAGTACTTTTAGAAGGAGCTCAGGGCTCTATGCTTGATATTGATCATGGAACTTATCCTTATGTTACAAGTTCAAGTACTATTTCAGCAGGCGCTTTAACAGGACTTGGATTAAATCCTAAAGAAGCGGGAAATATTATAGGTATTGTAAAAGCTTATGCAACGCGTGTGGGAAATGGAGCTTTTCCTACTGAGGATAAGGGCGAAGATGGAGAAAAAATTGCACAAATTGGAAAAGAAATTGGCGTAAGCACGGGACGTAAAAGACGCTGTGGATGGTTTGATGCGGTTGCTGTAAGATATACAGCAAGGCTTAATGGTCTTGATGCTTTATCTTTGATGAAGCTTGATGTTTTAGATGGTTTTGAAAAGATAAAAATTTGTCGTGCTTATGAATATAAGGGTATGGAAATCGACTATATACCAAGTGATTTAGAAAATGTTCAACCTATTTATGAAGAAATGGATGGTTGGGATAAAGTTTTTGGTATAAAAGATTATGATTTATTGCCAGAAAATGCTAAAAAATATATAGCAAGACTTGAAGAGCTTGCAGGGGTTAAAGTAAAGTATATTTCCACTAGCCCTGAAAGAGATGATACTATCATCTTATGAAAAGTAAATATAATTCTGTTGTAAAAGTAAGAAAACAACAACTTGATAAAGCAGAATCAAATCTTAATCAAGCCAAACAAAGACAGCTTGAACATGAAAAAGCTTATGAACTTTCACGCCAAGAGTGTGAAAGTTTAGGCGTATTGCCAAAATCAGGATCTATAGCAGAGTTAAGATCAAATTTAAGTATGGCGCAAGTAGGACGCGAGGCTTTGGCAAGAGCTAAGGAGAAAGTAGAACTTTCTAAAAAAGAAATGAACCATTATCAGTTTTTATATCAAAAAGCGCATTTAGATTATGAAAAAATGAAGGCTTTGGAAACTGAAGAAATTAAACAAAAACAAAAAGAACTTGCGAAGGCTGAAGAAAAATTTTTAGATGAAATTGCAATCAGTCGTTTTTTCAAAGGGGAAAAAGATGATTAAAAAATTTATATTGTTAGTTTTTATTTCAAGTGTAGTTTTTGGAGCTGAACAAGATTGTGAACAATATTTTGAAGCTAGAAAAGCTCAAATTGAATTGCAAACTAGAGAATTTGATGAAGCAAGACAATCTTTAGAAGCTTATAAAGCCTCTTTTGAAGCTTTGCAAAAAGAAAGGCTTGAAAATTTAGAAAAAAAAGAGGCTGAGGTTAATGCAACTTTGGCAAAAATTGAAGAATTAAAGCTTGAAAACGCAAGGCTTGTAGAAGAACAACAAAAGATTTTAAATTTAATCAATGATAAAACTCAAGGTAGGGTTAAAGAAATTTATTCCCAAATGAAAGATGCAGCCATTGCAGATGTTTTAAGTCAAATGGATGCAGAGGATGCAAGTAAAATAATGCTTTCTTTGGAATCGCGTAAAATTTCAGGTGTTTTATCTAAAATGGATCCAAAAAAAGCTAGCGAGCTTACTTTGCTTTTGAAAAATTTAGATAATAATGCTAGTAATTAGGTGATTAAAAGAATGAAAATTTTTCATTTTTAACATTCTTTTACCAAAAATAAGCTATTATTTCAAACATTATTAAATAAAAGGTTTTCAAGATGCGTATAAAATTACCACATATTCCTTATATCGCAAATAAAATGATGTTAGATATAGCTAATTCTTCTTTTGTAGAAATTAAAGATCAATTAGAAAAGCTTAAGGTATGTATAATAGAAGTTTTAGAGAAAGATATTCTAAATGAAAGAAAATTAGATGAAAGAGTAAAAGAGCTTTTAGAGCAACAAGAAGATGAAATGGAGCTTATGCAAGTAGATCGTAAAAATATGTTTTGGCTTGTGAAGAAAAAGTTAGCTCCTGAATTTAATGTGATTTTAGATTCTGAAGATAGACATAATCATCTAGCGCATCAAATTTTGGAAGAACTTGTAGAGAATGATTATATTAATTTTATAGTGAGTGAAAATAGAGTTAAAAATTTAATCTTTTCAAGCATAGAGTCTTATCTTAAAATTTATGAAAAACTTGAAGATGAGGTTTATGAGAAAATTAGCAATTATAAAACAAAACCTATTCCAGGTAGCGAAGAATACGATCTTATCTTTGAAAAACTCTATCAAGAAGAGCTTAGAAAAAAAGGTATGTTTTAATGAAGGCTTATATTTATTTAGAAAATGATATTTTTTTAAGTGCTAAGGCTTTTGGAAAGAGCGGTACTTTTTTTGGAGAGCTTGTATTTAACACTTCTTTAACAGGGTATCAAGAAATTATTTCAGATCCTTCTTATGCAGGGCAATTTATCGTATTTTCCATGCCAGAAATTGGTATAGTGGGAACCAATGAAAATGATAATGAAAGCAAGGAAATTTTTGCAAGTGGTGTTTTAATGCGTGAATTAAGTTCCAGTTTTTCAAATTTTCGCGCTAAAGAAAGTCTGCAAGATTATCTTGAAAAACATGGAAAAATAGGAATTTATGAACTTGATACGAGATATCTAGTAAAAATGATAAGAAATAATGGCAATTTAAGAGCTGTAATTTCAACTGAAATTTCAAATAAAGAAGATTTAAAAATCGCCTTAGAAAAATCAGCAAAAATTGATGAAGTAAATTTTGTAAAAGAAGTTAGCACTAAGAAAAATTATTCTCATAAACAAGGTGTTTGGAACGCTAGTTTTCAAAAATTTAATGATGCTAAAAGAAGTGAGAAAAAAGTTGCTGTTATAGACTATGGTGTTAAAACAAATATCCTAAATGAACTTGTAGAAGTAGGTTTTGAAGTAGAAGTTTATCCATATAATGTTAAAGCAGATGAGTTGATTACTCTGTATAAAAAAGGTGAAATTCAAGGTGTGTTTCTTTCTAATGGTCCAGGTGAGCCAAGGATTTTAAAACAAGAGATTGCAGAGATTAAAAAACTTGCAGAAGCTAAAATTCCTATGCTTGGAATTTGCTTAGGTCACCAGCTTTTAAGTAATGCTTTTGGATATGCAACTTATAAAATGAAATTTGGACAACATGGAGCAAATCATCCTGTGATCAATCTTGATACAAAAACGGTAGAAATTACCGCACAAAATCATAATTATAATGTTCCAGAAGAATTAGCTCAAGTGGCTCATATCACTCATAGAAATTTATTTGGCGACAATGTTGAAGGAGTAAGATATAAAGACTATCCTATTATTTCAGTGCAACATCACCCAGAAAGTTCTTCAGGTCCTCATGAAAGTAAGTATATTTTTAAAGAATTTATGAATTTGATGTGAGTATAGATTTTTTAGCTATTATCAGCGTTGCTTTTTTATCTAGTTTTGGACACTGCTATTCTATGTGTGGTGGTTTTAATTTACTTTTTATAAATTTGAATTCAAAAAGCAATAATTTATTTTTATTAACTTTTATTTATCATTTGTTTAGAATTTTTGCTTATATTGCTTTAGGGATAATTTTTGGAACTTTTGGGAATATCTTAGCAATCAATGCTAAGGTTCAAAGTTTGTCATTTTTTATTCTTGGTATATTTATGATGATTTTGGGTTTTGCTCTTATTTTTAGAGGCAATATGTTATCTTTTATTGAAAATAATGTTTTTTTTGATAGTTTTATAAAGAAAATTATTAAAAAATCTAAAAATTTTAAAGGATTAAAATCAGCCATATTTTTAGGATTTTCAAATGGTTTTGTTCCTTGTGGATTGGTGTATTTTTTTATAGCCAATGCAATGAGTAAGCAAAATATTTTTGAAGGTATTTTGGTAATGATGATTTTTGGAATATCAACTTTACCTGCGATGTTATTTTTTTCTAAAATTTCACAGTTTTTTAGTGATTTTTTGAAAAATTTGTTTAATTATTTATCGTATGGCGTTATTGTTTGTTACGGTATAAATCTTGCCTATATAGGTTTTAAGGCTTTTCAATGAAAGATTTTTTTAAAGATCAGTTTTTTAAAGCTCTTGAAAAAAATACAATTTTTTCAAGAGCTGATGTTCAAGGAAATTTAATTTTTGTCAGTGATAAGCTTTGTCAAATAAGTGGATATAGTAAAAAAGAGCTTATAGGAAAAAAACATTCAATATTTAAACATCCAGATGTTGAGGAATGTTATATTGAAGAACTTTTAAAAAAACTTTCATATAAAAAACCTTATCAAGTTATTTTTAAAAATATTGATAAATTAGGCAAAACTTTCTATCTTGAAACTTTATTAATCCCCATATTGGATAAAAATAATGAATTAATAGAAATAGTAGCATTCTCTCATGATGTTAGTAATTCTTTTAAGCTTAATGAAGAGCTTGCTCTAAATCACGCTAAATTAAGAGAATTAAGTATTAATCTTGAAAATACAGTTAAAAATCACCAACAGGAATTTATACAGTTAGGTAAAAAATTTGAGAAAAAAATGCAAATTGCCTTGAAAAAAAATGAAAAAGATATTAAAATAGTCTATGAAGAGATTTTGAAATCTTCATTAGAGCAAATGATTAGTGATATAGCTCATCAATGGAGGCAACCGTTAAATGAGCTTGGTATTGCTATGTTTCAAATGAAACAAAATCTTAAAGATGAAAAAGGATTTGCTGAGATTTATTCACAATCAAAAGATATGATTAAAAATATGTCAGAAACAATTGATGTGTTTAGAACTTTGTTTAATAAGGGGGTAGAACAGTGTGTATTTATAAAAGAGACTTTAAATAAAGCCTTAGAAATTGCTTTTGAAACTATAGAAAAAAATTATGTAAATATCAATATTGTTTCGAAAAGTGATTATGAAGTTTTGGCATATGAGAATGGTTTAATAAGAGTTTTTCTTAACTTGATTTTAAATTCAATAGAAGCATTTAAAAACAAAAAAAGAAAAATCATAACAATAACTTTTTCAAAATTTGGAAAAAATTATCTGAAAATTACAATAAAAGATAATGCTGGTGGGATTGATAAAGAAAACTTAGATAAAATTTTTCAACCTTATTTTACAACAAAACATCCTAGTCAGGGTATAGGAATAGGACTTTATATAAGTAGACAAATTATCGAAAGTTTCCAAGGAAAAATAAAAGTTAAGAATGGAAAAGATGGGGCTTGTTTTGAAGTATTTTTAAAGCTAAAAGATAGGGTAGAGTAAAAATGTCACAAGAAGGTAAAGAATTGATAATATTAGTAGTTGAAGATGAAATTAAGACTAGAGAATCATTGATTAATGTATTAAGCGAACGCTTTAGTAAAGTAATCGGAGCTCAAAATGGAGATGAAGGGCTTAAAAAATTTAAAAAATTTAAACCGGATTTAGTTATCACAGATATTGCTATGTCTATTATGGATGGACTGGATATGGCAAGAGAGATTAAAGAAATTTCAGATGATGTCCCAATTGTTGTTCTTAGTGCGTATTCAGAGAAAGAGAGACTTTTGCGTTCCATTGATATCGGTATAGATAAATATTTAATTAAACCTGTTGATATAGAAGAATTATTCAAAGTCTTAGATTGTTTAGTAGGTGAAAAAATTGAAGCAAACATGCTTATAAAAATTTCCGAAGAATATCAATTTAACAAAACTAAACGAACTTTGATTCATAATGGTAAAGAGATTGTTTTAACTAAAAAAGAATTGGCTTTTATTTCTTTGCTTTTAAAACAACCTGGGGTTTTGGTTTTGCATGAAGATATTAAGAAAAATGTTTGGATAGGTAAGAATGTGAGCGATACTGCTGTTCGAACATTTATAAAAAGAGTAAGAGATAAAGTGGGTGAAGATTTTATAAAAAATGTGCCAAGTTTAGGTTATAAGATAAATATCAATAAATAAGACTGATTTAGCCTTAAAATATAAAGCATAACAAATGATTAACAAAATTATCATTTTTAAGAAAAAATGTATAATTAATATTCTATAATATTCTCTTGTTATCAAAAATTTTAAGGAGAAAGTCGATGCATCCAGGTAATGTATTAAATTACGACTATACGGTTGCAAGATATTTTATGTTTGCGACCATATTGTTCGGCATTGTTGGTATGGCTATAGGAACTCTTATAGCTTTTCAAATGGCATATCCTAATTTAAATTATTTAGCAGGAGAATATGCCACTTTTTCAAGACTTAGACCACTTCATACTTCAGGTGTGATTTTTGGTTTTATGCTTTCAGGGATTTGGGCAACTTGGTATTATATAGGTCAGCGTGTTCTTAAAGTGAGTATGGCTGAGTCAAGATTTTTAATGGCTGTTGGTAAGTTTCATTTTTGGCTTTATATGCTTACTATGGTTTTAGCTGTTATATCTTTGTTTATGGGTGTGACTACATCTAAAGAATATGCAGAGCTTGAGTGGCCTTTAGATATTCTTGTTGTTCTTGTTTGGGTTTTATGGGGTGTAAGTATTTTTGGACTTATTGGAATTCGCCGTGAAAAAACCCTTTATATTTCTCTATGGTATTATATAGCTACATTTTTAGGTATAGCTATGCTTTATCTTTTTAACAACATGGAAGTACCAACCTATTTTGTTACTGGAATGGGTAAATGGTGGCATAGTGTATCAATGTATGCAGGAACAAATGATGCTTTAGTACAATGGTGGTATGGACATAATGCTGTGGCATTTGTATTTACTGTGGGTATTATTGCTCAAATTTATTACTTCTTGCCAAAAGAAAGTGGTCAGCCGATTTTCTCTTATAAACTCTCTTTATTTGCATTTTGGGGCTTAATGTTTGTTTATCTTTGGGCAGGTGGTCACCATTTGATTTATTCAACTGTACCTGATTGGATGCAAACTATGGGTTCGGTTTTCTCTGTAGTATTGATTTTACCTTCTTGGGGTTCAGCGATTAATATCTTGCTTACTATGAAAGGTGAGTGGAGTCAGCTTCGCGAGAGTCCATTGATTAAATTTATGATTTTGGCATCAACTTTCTATATGTTCTCAACACTTGAAGGGCCAATTCTTTCAATTAAATCTGTTAATGCTTTAGCACACTTTACAGATTGGATTCCAGGACATGTTCATGATGGAACATTAGGTTGGGTAGGATTTATGACTATGGCTGCGCTTTATCATATGACTCCTAGAGTTTTCAAAAGAGAGCTTTATAGCAAATCTTTAATGGAAGCTCAATTTTGGATCCAAACTACAGGTATAGTTCTTTATTTTGCTTCAATGTGGATTGCAGGTATTACTCAAGGTATGATGTGGAGAGCGACAGATGAGTATGGTAACTTGCTTTATAGCTTTATTGATACCGTTGTGGCTATTGTTCCTTATTATTGGATTAGAGCGATTGGTGGATTGTTGTATCTTATCGGTTTCTTTATGTTTACTTATAATATTTACAAAACAATTGCTTGTGGAAGAGTGCTTGATAAAGAACCAAAAAGCGCTTCGCCTATGGCAGCATAAAAAGGAGAAAATATGTTTAGTTGGTTAGAAAAAAATCCATTCTTTTTTGCTGTAGCTGTTTTTGTAGTGATTGCTTATGCAGGCATAGTTGAAGTTTTACCAAATTTTGCAGAAAATGCAAGACCAATTGAAGGTAAAAAACCTTATACGGTTTTACAACTTGCAGGGCGTGCAGTATATATTAAAGATAGTTGTAATGCTTGTCATTCACAGCTTATTCGTCCATTTAAATCAGAAACAGACCGTTATGGTATGTATTCTGTAAGTGGTGAATTTGCTTATGATAGACCTTTTCTTTGGGGTTCAAAAAGAACAGGACCTGATCTTGCTCGTGTAGGAAATTATAGAACGGCTGATTGGCATGAAAATCATATGTGGGATCCTACTTCTGTTGTTCCAGATTCTATTATGCCTTCATATAAGCATATGTTTAAAAATAATGCAGATATTGAAACTGCTTATGCTGAGGCTTTAACTGTGAAAAAAGTTTTCAATGTTCCTTATGATGCAGAAAATGGAACAAAACTTGGTTCTTGGGAGGATGCACAAGCTGAAGTAAAAGCTGAAGCTCAGGCTATAGTTGATCAAATGAAAAATCAAGAAGTAAAAGATGCTTTTGCTAAAGGTGAAATCAAAGAAATAGTTGCTTTGATCGCTTATTTAAATAGTTTAAAGTAAGATGATGGAACATTTATCAATAGTTTTTGATGTGATTAAAAATTTAATCACATTTGATTTAGCAACAGTTCAAAAACATGAGTGGGAGATTTTCCAAGGTTATGGTTTTTTTGCACTCGTGATGTTTTTGTCAATAGTATTATATGCGTATTTGTATCATTTATATAGAACAGAAAAAAAAGGCGAGAGAAATTATGAAAATTATGCAAACCTTGCCTTAAAAGATGATATTGATGATAGTGTATTAGAAAGTAAAAGGAGTGCTTAATGCAATGGTTAAATTTAGAAGATAATGTTAATCTCTTATCTTTAATTGGAGCTATTCTTATCATTTTAATCACACTGGTTATTGTGGGTAGAATGTTTAAGCAAATGAAAGAAAAGAAAGGCGAGTCAGAGCTTAGTGAACATAGTTGGGATGGAATAGGAGAGTATAAAAATGCTGTTCCTACTGGTTGGGCTGTGGTATTTTTCCTGACTATTGTTTGGGCTATTTGGTATTTTCTATGGGGATATCCTTTAAATTCTTTTTCAAGTATAGGTCAATATAATGAAGAAGTAGCAACTCATAATACAAAATTTGAAGAAAAATTTAAAAATTTATCTCCTGAAGATAAAATAGCAATGGGTCAAAATATCTTTTTAGTTCAGTGTTCGGCTTGTCATGGAATTACAGGAGATGGTATCAATGGTAAAGCTCAAAATTTAAATATTTGGGGTAGTGAAGAAGGTATAATCAATGTAATTAAACATGGTTCAAAAGGTATGAATTTTCCAGGTGGAGAAATGCTTGGTGCTGCTGATTTAGGTGTAGCAGAAGAAGATATCCCTGCTATTGCTGCTTATGTAGCAAAAGATCTTTCAGCTATTAAGAAAACTGCAAATGAAAATTTAGTAGCAAAAGGTAAAGAAGCTTATGCAACTTGTGCAGCATGCCATGGAGAAGATGGAAAAGGTCAAGATGGAATGTTCCCAGATCTTACAAAATACGGTTCTGCAGCTTTTGTAGTAGATGTTTTACATAGTGGTAAGGCTGGTTTTATAGGAACAATGCCGAGTTTTCCAACACTTAATGATATTCAAAAAGAAGCTGTTGGCGAGTATGTAATTTCTCTTTCAAGGGGTGAATGATGGAAAATAATAATAGATGTGTGTTTTCTCTTTCAGGTGTTACAGGTATGTTAATTGCTACGGTTTTGTTGCTTGCTATCTTAGCAGTTTTAACTATTTGGGGTCTTAAAGCTCAGCAAGAAGTGATGCAAAAGCCATATAGTCTTAAAGATGTACAAAGTGTAAAGATGTTTGGTTCAAAAGAACAAGATCATAGAAGTATAAAGGAAGCACAATGAGTAAGGCTTTGGAATATTTAATTGTTATTGGTTTAGTTGTTGCTGCTGCAATCACCGCTTGGTCGGTTTTGACCGTAAATCATCTTCATATAGGATGAAAAAAATATTACAAGATGGCTTTTTTTTAGCTATCTTCTTCTTTGTTTTATTGCCTTCTAGGGTTTTTGCTCTTGATGCTGTACTTTTTAATGAAAATATTTTAAGTCAAAAAGTAAGTAACGAGATTAATCTTATAGGAAAAGAGCTTTACCAAAAAAGTAATATTTTTATCGGCGTTATGGTTGGTGATAAAACTGAAATTGAAACTTTATTAAATAAACAAAAAGAACTTCCTCAATCTTATATATTGCTTCTTTTGTCAAAAAATTCTCACAAAGTTGATATAGTGGGCTCAAAAGGTGCTTTAGCTTTGATTGATAAAGAAGCTGTGCTTAGTCCTTATCCTGGAACAGGATCTATTTTGCCGATATTAGCTACAAATAAAGGTGATATTTATAATGCTGCTATACTTAATGGTTATGCAGATATTGTAGATCGTGTGGCAAAATCCTTGGGATTACAATTAGAACATTCTATAGGCAATGCAAATCGTGATACTATCAATATCTTAAGAATACTTATCTATGGATTTATTTGCTTTGCATTGTTATACTATGCACAAAGAAGAATAAAGAGGAAAAAAAATGTTAGAAACTAAAAAAAGTTTTTGGCCTTATGGTATTTTGCTTTCACTTTTGGCTATAATTATTGCTTGTATTGTAACGATTTTTATAGCAAGTCACCATCCTGTGTATGAGGATGATTTTTATTTTGACTCTTATCAAAATGTTGAAAATAATTACAATCAAATACAAAAACAACAAGTAAATTTTGATAAATTTTTTAAAGTAAATTTTCAAAATGATAAAATCACTTTTATAGGTAAAAGAAAAATTCCTAGTTATGAAGTGGATCAAAATTCCTATGTTGCAAATTTTAAAATTTCTGCATTACAAAATATAAATTCTAATGATTTAAAAGTTCAAGTTCTTCTTACAAGACCATTCACTAAAAATTTTGATCAAAAGTTAGAAGGACAAGTTAAAAATGGAATTTTAAGTATCGCTTTACCTAAATTAGATAAAGGTAGATGGGAGCTTAAGCTAAAGTTTTATGCAAATCAAGAAACAGTGGGTTTTTTTAGCTACGAATTAAATGCTCAATGAAATTAAGAATTTTTAGCTCTTCAAGGCAAATTAGAGAATATTATAATCAAAAAAAACAGCAAAATGCTTTATTAGATAGTGCTATTCATATAGGTGAATTTTTAGATAAAGTTTGTTTGAGCAATTTTCATAAAGCAAGTTCTTATGAAAGTTTGCTTTTAATGCAAGAAGCTTGTCTAAAAAGTAAGGATTTAGAAAAAAAACTAGGAATTTCGGTAGAATTTTTTGCTTTTTTGAAAAATAACGAATATCTTTTTTCTTTTTTTAAAGAACTGAGTTTAGAAAAAAAAAGCATAGAAGATCTTAAAAACAATGATTATTATGCTACCTATAATGAACATTTGGAAATTTTAGATGAGGTATATAAGAATTATCTTGCTTTGCTTGAAAAGAATTCTTTTTATGATGATCTTTCTTTGCCTAAAAATTACACTCTTAATAAAGATTTTTTAGATGAGTATGAAGCTATAGTTTATGATTTGCAAGGTTTTTTGAGTAAATTTGAAGAAAATTTATTAAGTGAAATTTCTCAGATTAAAGAAGTGGTTTTAAGTTTTAAAACAAGTAAATTTAATCTTGAATATCTTTTAAAACTTGATTTTTTAAAAACATTTGATTTAAAAATAAACACTCATTATGAAATCAATCTTTCAAAACAAGAGATTTTAAAAGAAGAAATTTTTAAAACAAAAAATTCAAAAATTAAACTCAAATCTTTTGAATTAAGGGCTTTACAATGCGCCTTTGTTATGGATGAAATTTCACATTTTGTACGCAAAGGTTTAAAGCCTGAAAATATTGTAGTTATAACTCCAGATGAAAGTTTTTGTGAGTTTTTAAGACTTTTTGATAAAGACAATATGCTTAATTTTGCAAGTGGGATTAGTATTAAAGAAAGTTTGTTTTATCAAAAATTTCAAGCACTTTATGAAAGTGCTAGTAGTGCTTCTTTTGTTTATAAAAATCAAGAGGATTATTTTGAAGACACGCAGATGATTTTTGATTATCATAATACGCTTTTACATTCTTTAAAGCTTGATTTTATAGAGTTTAAAAAGTATTTTGATGAGAAATGTGATTTTGAATATTTTGAAAAATTATTTGCTTTATTTTTAGAAAATGAAAAACAAGAGCTTATTTATTTGATACGAAAAGAACTTTATTTTATTAAAGATTTATTGAAAAATCAGTCTTTAACTCTTAAAGAGTTGATCCATATTTTTTTCATGCAAATTTCGCAACTTTCCCTTAGTGATGTAGGTGGAGGTAAGGTTACGGTAATGGGACTTTTAGAAAGTCGTGGGCTTTGTTTTGATGGGGTGATTTTGGTTGATTTTAATGAAGAGTTTATTCCTAAAAGAAGTGTTAATGAGCTTTTTTTAAACAATGAAGTGCGTAAAAAAGCAGGATTGATTAGCTATGATAGAAGAGAAAATTTACAAAGATTTTATTATGAAAGCTTGATGAAAAATGCTTTAGAAGTAAGTATTTGCTTTGTGGAAAATGAAGAAAAAAGCAAATCACGTTTTTTAGATGAACTTGATTTTGACTTTTTTTATGAAACTCATATCCATCAAAAAGCTTATCTTAATGCTTTAAAATTAGACTATGAGGGTATAAAACCTAATCTAACTCCTATAAAAGCTCCTATTTTAAAGCATAATCCTTTCGAGTTTCCGCTTTCTTTTAGTCGTTTTAATTTATTGGAAAATCAAAAAAGAACTTATTATTATCGTTATATTTTAAATTTAGTAGAACCTAGGGTTTTAAGCGAGGAAAGCAAAGCGAAAAATCAAGGAAATTTCATCCATAAAATGCTTGAAATTTATTATAAAAATTATGCAAATAATGATTTTGATATAAAAGTTTTTACAAATTTATTGGATAAAGAATATCAAAAATACAATATTAGCGAACTTGAACTTGAAGTATTTAAATTAAAATTTATACAATTTGCTAAAAATGAAAAAGAGCATTTTTCAAAAGGCTTTTATGTCGCACATACAGAGCTTGAGTTAAACAATATTTTAAAGCTTGGAGTAGATAGTATAAAACTTAAGGGCACTATAGATCGTATCGATAGTTCAAAAGAAGGTAATTTGATCATTGATTATAAAAGTGGAAAAGTACCAAGCAATTCTTATCAACTTGCTTTTTACCAAGCTTTATATGATGAAAATGCAAGCGTGGGTTTTTATGATTTAAATAGTATGCAAATATTGCATCAAAAAGCTAAAAGTTTAGATGAGCTAAGAGAAAGACTTAAAGACTTAGTTCTTATGAGCAAGGAAGAAATAGAGTTTGAAAATGAACAAGATGAGTACTGTCCTTATAAACTCATTTATAAAAAGGAATTAAAATGAGTCAATTTGAGTCTTTTTTGGCATTAGAAGCGAGTGCGGGAAGTGGAAAAACCTTTGCTTTGAGTGTGCGTTTTGTAGCGCTTATTTTAAAAGGGGCTAGGATTAATGAAATTTTAGCTTTGACTTTTACCAAAAAAGCTGCTAATGAAATGCAAAAAAGAATTATTGAGACTTTTTTAAATTTAGAAAAAGAAAATAAAACCAGTGAATGTAATGAACTTTGCAAGCTTTTAGGTAAAGATAAAGAAGAGCTTATTTCTTTAAGAGATGCTAAAAAAGAAGAATTTTTAAGAACAGAGTTAAAAATCAGTACTTTTGATGCTCTTTTCGGAAAAATTTTGCGTGTTTTTGCTTTAAATTTGGGCTTAAGTAGTGATTTTACAATGAGTGAAGAGAAGCTTGATGTAAGAGAGATTTTTTTAAAACTTCTTAAAAAAGATGAATTAAAAGATTTGGCTTATTATATTAATTTAGTTGATGAGAAAGAAAATTTTTTTAACGAGCTTGAAAAATTTTATGAGAATGCTTATTTTCAAAATCGTCCTAAAATTCCAAATCCATCTAAAGCTTATATCAATAAAGCTTATAGTGAGTTAAGAAGTTATTGTTTGGGTCTTACTCATGTAAAAAATTATAAAAATTTGTGTGACAATTTTAAAAGCGAAGTTTTAGATTTATCCGTGTTTATGCAATCAAGCTTTATGACAAAATTTGAAAGTACAAAATATTTGCAAGATTTAGAAAGCACTAACTTGTATTTTAGCGCAAAAAGAATGGAGCTTATAAATGCTTTAAATACTTATGCTATAGAGCTTGAAAATTATAAAATTGCTAATTTAATGAATCTTTTAAATCATTATAGTGAAGCTAAAAATATATTTCATAAAGATAAAAATACCTTAAATTTCCAAGATGTGAGTAAAAAAGTTTATGAGTTAATAACCAGTGAATTTAAGGATATGATTTATTTTCGTTTAGATGGTTTTATTTCGCATTTGCTTATTGATGAATTTCAAGATACAAGCGTGATCCAATATCAAATTTTACGCCCTTTGATCGCTGAGCTTGTTTCAGGAGAAGGGGTTAAGAAAAATCGCACTTTTTTTTATGTAGGAGATAAAAAACAAAGTATTTATCGCTTTCGTAAAGGAAAAAAAGAATTATTTGATTTGTTAAAACAAGAATTTAGTCAAATTAAAAGTGATAGTTTAAATACTAATTATCGTTCTAAAGAGCTTTTGGTTGATTTTGTTAATGAAACTTTTAAAGAAAAAATCAAAGATTATAAAGAACAATTTGCCTTAGAAGGTAAAAAAGGCGGTTTTGTGCGTATTGTGGAATCTAAAGAACAAAAGGTTAAAAACCAAGCCCAAGAAATCAAGGAAAAGACTTTAGAAACTTTATTTAAGCAAATTAATTTTTTAAGATCTAAAAATATTTCTTATGATGATATTTGTATTTTGTGTTGGAAAAATAGCGACGCAGATATGGTTTTGGATTTTTTAAGAGAGCAAAAAATTCCTGCATTTACTCAAAGTAATGTTTTACTTGAAAATAAAGCAAGCGTAAGACTTGTTTTAGAATATGCTAAATATTGTATTTTTGGCGATGAATTTTACTTGGTATTTTTAAAAGAACTTTTAGGTTTTGAGCCGAGAAAAATCACCCTTGATTTTTCAAAAAATACTATGGAAAATGTACTTTTTTTAATAAAGGAATTAACACTTGATTTAAATGATATCGCTTTAATACAATTTATCGAATATGCTAAAACTAAGGAAAATTTTTTAAAACTTTTATTTGAGCCTTGCGCTTTGAAAATAGTAAGCGAACAAAATATGGGTATTAGCATTATGAGTGTGCATAAATCTAAGGGTTTGGAATTTGATCATGTGATTTTGCTTGATAGCTTATCTAAAAACAATTCAAACAATGAAGATATCATGCTTGAATATGATATCAATCAAGGTTGGCAACTCCATATTAAAGATAAAATTCGAGAGCTTACTAAAGAGCCTATTTACACCCTTTTTAAAGAAAATATTACAAGAGCAAATTATGAAGATGATATCAATAAACTCTATGTGGCTTTTACAAGAGCTAAGGAAAGTTTGATCATCGTAAAAAGAAATGAAGAAAGTGTAAATGGAAATTATCCAAGTTATTTTAAGGGAGGATTTTTAAATATACACTCTCAAGAGAGAGGTTTTTTAGAAAGCAAAGAACAAATTTTAAGTGTTAAAAAAGAAAGTATTCAAACTTTGCAAAAATTTGAAAAAATTACCTCGCAAGAAATTCAAAGCGAAGAAAAGCTTGATAGTAAAGAACTATATTTTGGAAATGCTTTTCACTTTTTTATGCAAAATTTAAAACTTCCTAAGGGTGAAAATTTTCAAATACTTACTCAAAGATGCAAGAGCAAATTTAGACATTTTTTGGATGAGAGTGATTTTGAAAAGCTTTTTAAAAGAATTGAAATTTTGCTTAAAAATACTCAATTTCAAAATTTGATTGGTGATGGAAAGCTTTTAAAAGAACAAGCTTTGAGTTTTAATGGAGAAATTAAACAATTAGACTTGCTTGCCTTAAAAGATGAAGAAGCTTTCATAATTGATTATAAAACAGGTCTTGCTATGCAAGATAAACATAAAGAGCAGGTAAGAACTTATAAGATCGCCATTAGTGAAATTTTGAAAAAAGATAAAGTGCGTGCTTTTATAGTTTATTGTTTGGAAAATGAAATTCAAATTTTGGAAATATAAACTTTATTTTTACTTAAATTAAGTAAAAATTAATATTATTTTTTATACAATCACATTTTAAATTTTTGGCAAAGGTAAAAATTATGACAAAGATAACAAAGCCAAACGAAGTAAAACGAGAATGGATTGTTTTAGACGCAGAAGGCAAACGCTTTGGTCGTCTTTTAACTGAAGTAGCAACAATTTTGAGAGGTAAAAACAAGCCTTGCTTTACTCCAAATGTTGATTGTGGTGATTATGTAATTATCATCAATGCTTCAAAAGCTGTATTTACAGGTGCTAATAAAGCAGAAGATAAGCTTTATCATAGACATTCAGGATATTTTGGAAGTGTAAAAAGCGAAAAATTTGGTGATTTACTTGAAAAAAATCCTGCAAAATTATATAAATTAGCAGTTAGAGGTATGCTTCCTAAAACAAATTTGGGCAGAGCTATGCTTAAAAAATTAAAAATCTATGCGGGTAGTGAGCACCCACACACTGCACAAATTGCTAAAGAAGGAAAATAATCATGGCAACAACATACGCAACAGGTAAGAGAAAAACTGCTATCGCAAAGGTATGGGTAAAACCAGGTAGTGGTAAAATTAGTGTTAATGGTGTTGATTTAAACACTTGGCTTGGTGGGCACGAGGCAATTAAGCTTAAAGTGGTTCAACCTTTACTTGTGACTAAACAAGAAACTTCAATGGATATTAAAGCAACTACTTTAGGCGGGGGCTATAGCGCTCAAGCTGAAGCTTTAAGACATGGAATTTCAAGAGCTTTAGCAGCTATGGATGCTGATTTTAGAGCTTTATTAAAACCTAAAGGACTTCTTACTAGAGATAGTAGAACTGTTGAGCGTAAAAAATACGGACGTCGCAAAGCAAGAAGAAGCCCACAATTCTCTAAACGTTAATATTTTTTGGTGGGATTTTCCCACCTTTCTACAATTTTTTATAAAACTCATCCTTTTTTCTATCATTTATGATATAATTGCAAAATTTAAATTTTTATTTTATAACACAATGAAAGGTTTTTTCTATGAAAAAAATATTCTTATGTTTAGGTTTGGCAAGTGTTTTATTCGGTGCTGATAACAATGTAAAATTTGAAATCACTCCAACTTTAAACTATAATTACTTTGAGGGTAATTTAGATATGGATAATCGTTATGCACCAGGGATTAGACTTGGTTATCATTTTGACGATTTTTGGCTTGATCAATTAGAATTTGGGTTAGAGCATTATTCTGATGTTAAATATACAAATACAAATAAAACTACAGATATTACAAGAACTTATTTGAGTGCTATTAAAGGTATTGATGTAGGTGAGAAATTTTATTTCTATGGTTTAGCAGGTGGAGGATATGAGGATTTTTCAAATGCTGCTTATGATAATAAAAGCGGTGGATTTGGACATTATGGCGCGGGTGTAAAATTCCGTCTTAGTGATTCTTTGGCTTTAAGACTTGAAACTAGAGATCAAATTAATTTCAATCATGCAAACCATAATTGGGTTTCAACTTTAGGTATTAGTTTTGGTTTTGGTGGCAAAAAGGAAAAAGCTGTAGAAGAAGTTGCTGATACTCGTGCAACTCCACAAGCAAAATGTCCTGTTGAACCAAGAGAAGGTGCTTTGTTAGATGAAAATGGTTGCGAAAAAACTATTTCTTTGGAAGGTCATTTTGGTTTTGATAAAACTACTATAAATCCAACTTTTCAAGAAAAAATCAAAGAAATTGCAAAAGTTTTAGATGAAAATGAAAGATATGATACTATTCTTGAAGGACATACAGATAATATCGGTTCAAGAGCTTATAATCAAAAGCTTTCTGAAAGACGTGCTAAAAGTGTTGCTAATGAACTTGAAAAATATGGTGTAGAAAAAAATCGCATCAAAACAGTAGGTTATGGTCAAGATAATCCTCGCTCAAGCAATGACACTAAAGAAGGTAGAGCGGATAATAGAAGAGTGGATGCTAAATTTATTTTAAGATAATGAATAAAACTATTTTATTTGATTTAGATGGTACTTTAATTGATTCTACTGATGCTATTTTAAATTCTTTCCAAGGAGCTTTTAAAGCCCTTGGATTAACTTCTAAAAATAATGAAGAAATCAAAAATCTCATAGGTTATCCTTTAGAGCAAATGTTTAGAATGCTTTATCCAGATAAAGTAAATTTAAGTAAAGAATTTGTATTAGCTTATCGTGAAATTTATGCACAAATTTATTTAGAACAAACTACTCTTTTGCCTAAAGCAAAAGAAGCATTAGAACTTGGAAGCGAAATTGCAGATCTTGGTATAGTTACAACAAAAGGAGGTAAATTTACTCCGATTTTACTTGATTATTTGGGAGTTAAAAAATTCTTTAAAACTTTAATTACTCTTGAAGATGTCACAAATCCAAAGCCAAGTTCCGAACCTATAATTTTAGCCTTAAAAAGACTCAATAAAACTCAAGAAAATGCCTATATGATAGGCGATACAATACTAGATATTCAAGCTGCAATTTCTGCTAATATCACTCCTTTGGCCTTAGCTTGTGGCTATGGCAATGAAAATGAATTAAAAGCCTATTCTATGGTATTTTTAAATGCATATGAGGCTGTTAATTATATAGCTAGATTAAACTAATTTCAAGTTTTCGTTAAACGCCTTTTAAGAGAATTTATAGTAAATTGATAGCTAAAAAATTATAAAAATTATCAATATAAAGGAAGGTCTCAATGGGTAAAATTATGAAAACTATGGACGGAAATGAGGCTGCTGCATACGCTGCGTATGCTTTTACTGAAGTTGCTGGAATTTATCCTATTACACCTAGTTCTCCTATGGCTGATTACACCGATATGTGGGCAGCTGCAGGCAAAAAAAATCTTTTTGGAGTTCCTGTAAAAATCGTAGAAATGCAAAGTGAAGCAGGAGCTGCAGGTAGTGTGCATGGATCTTTACAGGCTGGGGCTTTGACTACAACTTATACAGCTTCTCAAGGATTACTCCTTAAAATTCCAAATATGTATAAAATAGCAGGTCAATTACTCCCCTGTGTAATCCACGTAGCAGCGCGTTCTTTGGCTGCTCAAGCTTTGTCTATCTTTGGTGATCATCAAGATATTTATGCAGCAAGACAAATTGGTTTTGCTATGCTTTGTTCGCATTCTGTGCAAGAAACCATGGACTTAGCTGGTGTAGCACATTTAGCTGCGATTAAGGGAAGAGTGCCATTTTTACATTTTTTTGATGGTTTTAGAACAAGCCATGAAATTCAAAAAATTGAAGTGATGGATTATGCGCATTTTGATAGATTATTGGATAGAGAAGCTTTGCTTGAATTTAGAAATAATGCTTTAAATCCAGAAAATCCAAAAACACGCGGAACGGCACAAAATGATGATATTTATTTTCAAACTAGAGAAGTAAGCAATCGTTTTTATGATGCTTTGCCTGATGTTGTTAATGAATATATGCAAGAAATTTCAAAAATCACAGGTAGAGAATATAAACCATTTACTTATTATGGACACAAAGAACCAGAGCGTGTGATTGTTGCTATGGGTTCTGCAACTCAAGCACTTGAAGAGGTAGTGGACTATCTTAATGCTAAGGGTGAAAAAGTAGGGATTTTAAAAGTTTATCTTTATCGCCCATTTAGTTTAAAATATTTCTTTGATGTTATGCCAAAATCAGTGAAAAAAATCGCAGTTTTAGATAGAACCAAAGAACCAGGAAGTCTTGGGGAGCCACTTTATCTTGATGTAAAATCAGCTTTCTATGGAAGAGAAAATGCTCCTGTTATAGTAGGTGGAAGATACGGACTTTCTTCAAAGGATGTTGATCCTGCTCAAATGATAGCAGTATTTGAAAATCTTAAACTTGATAATCCAAAAGATGGCTTTACTGTAGGTATAGTTGATGATGTAACTCATACTTCACTGAGTACAGGAGAGAAAATTTCACTTGGAGATGAAAGTACGATTGAATGTTTATTTTACGGACTTGGTGCTGATGGAACTGTGGGCGCAAATAAAAACTCGATTAAAATCATCGGAGATAAAACGGATTTTTATGCTCAAGCTTATTTTGCTTATGATTCTAAAAAATCAGGGGGTTATACAAGAAGCCATTTGAGATTTTCTAAAAAACCTATCCGTTCAACTTATCTTGTTTCAACTCCGCATTTTATCGCTTGTTCGGTAGCGGCTTATTTGGAAATTTATGATGTTTTAGCAGGAATTCGCAAAGGAGGAACTTTCCTTTTAAATAGTATTTGGAATGCTGAAGAAACCATAAGACAACTTCCAGATGCAGTAAAGAAAACTTTAGCTGAAAAAGAAGTAAATTTTTATATCATCAATGCAACCAAACTAGCTCGTGATATAGGTTTGGGAAATCGTACAAATACCATTATGCAATCAGCCTTTTTCAAACTTGCAAAAATCATTCCTTATGAAGACGCACAAAAATACATGAAAGAGCTTGCGTATAAATCTTATAGTAAAAAAGGCGATGCTATTGTAGAAATGAATTACAAAGCTATTGATGTGGGGGCTGATGGACTTGTAAAAGTTGAAGTGGATCCAAATTGGAAAAATTTAGAGCTTAAAGAAAAAGAACAAACCAATGCCTATAAAGGCACTGAATTTGTTGAAAAAATCGTAAAACCTATGAACGCAGCTAAGGGTGATGATTTACCTGTTTCAGCCTTTTTAGGTTATGAAGATGGAAGTTTTGAACACGGCACAACCGAATACGAAAAACGCGGTGTTGGGGTTATGGTACCAAGATGGATAGAGGCAAATTGTATTCAATGTAATCAATGCGCTTCAGTTTGTCCACATGCTGTTATCAGACCATTTTTGATTAATGATGAAGAAATGGCAAATGCACCTCGTGGAGTAAAAGATCATGCTTTAGAAGCTAAAGGAACCAAAGGAGAAAAATTAAGCTTTAAAATCCAAGTTTCTCCACTTGATTGTACAGGCTGTGAGCTTTGTGTTCATGAGTGTCCTACTAAAGAAAAATCTTTGGTTATGGTACCACTTCAAGAAGAGATGGATTTTGGTGAGCAAGAAAATGCGGATTATTTATTTAAAGAAATTACTTATAAAGATGATATTTTAAATAAAGAAACCACAAAAGGAGCGCAATTTGCCCAACCTTTATTTGAATTCCATGGGGCATGTCCTGGATGTGGAGAAACTCCTTATATTACTTTAATTACAAGATTGTTCGGTGAAAGAATGATTGTGGCTAATGCGACAGGTTGTAGTTCTATTTATGGGGGTTCAGCTCCATCAACTCCTTATAGAAAAAGTGTGAAAAATGGACACGGTCCTGCTTGGGGAAATTCACTTTTTGAAGACAATGCTGAGTTTGGTTTGGGTATGAAAATTGCAACTGAAAACACAAGACACCGCATTGAACATATCATGAATGAAAGTATGCAAGAAGTTCCAAATGCTTTATCAGCCCTTTTTAAAGATTGGATTGCAAATAAAGACAATGGTGCTATGTCTGTGGAAATTAAAGATAAAATGATCCCTATTTTAGAGCAAAATAAAAATATTAAAGCGGTGCAAGATATATTGGAGCTTAAACAGTATTTAAGTAAAAAATCTCACTGGATTTTTGGTGGTGATGGTTGGGCTTATGATATAGGCTATGGCGGACTTGATCATGTTTTAGCAAGTGGAGAAAATGTAAATATTTTAGTGCTTGATACAGAAGTTTATTCTAATACAGGCGGTCAAAGTTCAAAATCTTCTAGAACAGGAGCTGTAGCACAGTTTGCAGCAGCAGGCAAACCTATACAGAAAAAAGACTTGGGTCAAATTGCTATGACTTATGGTTATATTTTTGTAGCACAAGTAAATTCAACGGCAAATTATACTCATCTTATCAAAGCTATCACTGCAGCTGAGGCCTATGATGGACCATCTTTGGTGATTTGTTATTCTCCTTGTATAGCTCATGGTATTAAAGGTGGGCTGGGTTACTCAGGAGAGCAAGGTGAACTTGCTACAAAATGTGGTTATTGGCCACTTTATACTTTTGATCCTCGTTTAGAAGAACAAGGAAAAAATCCTTTAACTCTAACAGGAAAAGAGCCTGATTGGGATTTATATGAGCAATTTTTAATGAATGAAGTGCGTTATAATTCACTTAAAAAAGCAAATCCTGAACATGCTGCTGAGCTTTTTGAACGCAATAAAAAAGATGCTCAACGTCGCTATAGACAGCTTAAGCGTATCGCTATGGCTGATTATAGCAATGAGGTTGAAAGCTGATAAAATATATTTTTAGTGCAACATTGTGTTTTAGCACTTTGTTTGCACAAGATAATTTTGAAGAGTATTTTAAACTTATAGATAAAGAAAATCGCATAAATTTTAATACTCTTCAAAACCCATTTGTGAATCCTACTTTTGAAAAATTAAGACATATTAAAATTACTGCAATTATGCTTGATAAAGTAAAAATTTATGATCGATGGTATAAAAAAGGTGATATGATTGATGATGCTATAATACATGAAATAAATACTAAAGAGATTAAATTCCAATATGATAATTTAGAAATTGCAATCCAAATAAATAAAAATGATAAGATTAATATTAATTAACATTCTTTTTTGCCATTATCTTTATGCTTTAGATTGTCAAAAGCGTCTTTTTGATATCAGTATTAATGAAAAATTAAGCATACAAGAAAGTCTTGATGAGCTTGCAAAATATTGTTCTTTTAGTATTATTGTTAAAGATAAAATTGCCAAAGAAAAATTAGAGACATTGCAAAACTCTGTCAATATTCATCAAATGAGTTTGGACGAAATTTTTAATTTTTTTATCAAAGAGCATGATCTTAGCTATGATTTTGATGGTAAAATTTTAAGAATTTCAGGCATTAATACGAAGATTTTTAAGATAAGTTATATCACTTCTATCAGAGAAGGACAAAGCATAACTAAAGCGTCTGTAGACGCTAAACCAAGGCAAAGTGAATATAGCGGTAGTTTTGATGACGCAGAAGACAATATGATTAAAAGTATGGAAAAATTTGATTTTTGGCAAAATATAGAAAAAGAGATTATTGTATTATTAAAAAATTCTCATGAAGATTATGAGGCTAAAACTCCCATTATAAATCCCAATGCAGGTCTTATTATAGTAACTGGAACAAATTCTCAGTTAAAAAGTGTGAAAAATTATTTGCAAAAACTAGAAAATCGTCTTAAAAAACAAGTTATTATCGATGTTAGCATACTTGCTGTGAGTTTAAATGAAAGCCATTCTAGTGGGATTAATTGGCAAAATTTTAATATAGGTTTAAATTCGCAAGTAAATAATGAAAATTCTTTTATTCAGTTTCAAAATGGGCAAGGTTTTGTTAAGAATTTGGGTTTAAGGGCGAATTTAAATTTTGATTCTATTATTAACTTTCTTTCTCAAAATGGAAAAACTAGCGTGCTTTCTAATCCAAAGCTTATGGCTTTAAATAACCAACAAGCCATTATTTCTGTAGGCGATACTATAAATTATCAAGTTAAAGAAAGTTCTAAAGGCACTGAAAATGGGACTACTGTTAGTGAAAGTTATAACAATTATTCTATTTTTGTAGGCATTTTACTCAATATCTTGCCTGAAATTTCTGATGATGGAAAAATAATGCTTAGGATTAATCCAAGCTTAAGTGATTTTAAGTATCCAGAAGATAATAAACGACAAAAAGAACCAAGAACTATTGCTCCTGATACCATACAAAAAAAGCTTTCTAGTGTTGTGCAAGTAGAGAATAATCAAACTTTAATTTTAGGTGGATTGATTTCTCACGATAAATCTAATGAGAAAAATTCTATCAATTTTCTATCAAAAATTCCAATCCTAGGTTCTTTGTTTAAAGGAGAAGTTTTAAATTCTAAAGCAACCGAAATTGTTTTTATTATCACTCCAAGTATAGTAGATAGTGTAAACGCTCCAAGTCTTAAAGATCTAGGATTTAAGCATTATGAGTAAAATTATTCCATTTAGAGAAGAAATTTTTCATCAAATCAATCAAATTTTAGAAAGCCAAAAAGCTTTTATTTTTTTATGGGGAAAAAGTGGTAGCGGTAAAAGTGTATTGTTGCAAAGATTGGCAAAAAAATATAATGTTGATTTTATTAATGAAAATTTTAAAGATCAGAGTTTCTTAAAAGAAAAAATTGAGTTTTTGATTTCACAAGGTCAGAGTTTAATCATTCTTGATGAAGTAGGAATGTATGATTATGCAATGCTAGAAAGCATTAGGATTTATAGTGATTCTATAAGTTTTGTTTTAAGTTCTCATAAAAAGTTAAATATACTTAAAAAAGAGCATTTTAAAAGTCGTTTAAGTGCTTGTTTTGAATTGAAAAATATTAGTCTTTTAGAGCTTGATGATTATATTAAATTGAAATTCGGAATGAATTTTTCAAATAAATGTCTTAAGTTTTTACAAAAAATTTCTCAAGGAAATTTAAGATATATTGATAAAACTTTAAAAAGTTTTTATGAGATAAATAGTTTTTTTGATAAAAATAAAAGTCAAGAGTATATTTTAAAGCTTAGTGCTTTAGAGAATGGCTTATTAAGGTAAGATATGCAAGAAAGAATTAAAGAGCTTGAGCTTAGGTATAAATACTTTTTACTTAAAAAATATTTAAAATATTTATTGTTAGTTATTTTAATATCAGTTATAGCATTTTGTTTTTTTGTGCTAATGCAAAAATATAATAAGCAAAAAAATATTTATTTGCAAGCTATTGAACATAAAAAGCATTTAGAGCAAAAGATTCTTCAAGCGCAAATTTTACAAGAAAAAAATAAGATTTCTAGGGAAAAGTTATATAAAGAACTAGAAGAAGTTAAAGCGGTGCAGGAAAATACACATATTAGTAAGATAGAAATTGATTCTAAAATTTTAAATATTTCTGATTTAAAAAAATCTTTTTATCAAAATCCAAGCTATGAAAAGGCTTTAAATTTAGCTAAGAAGTATTTTGATATTAAAGCTTATCAAAAGACAATATTTTGGGCTTTAAAAGCCAATGAACTTGACAAGCAAAAACAAGATTCTTGGCTGATTTTTGCTCAGGCTAAAAGAGCTTTAGGTGAAGAAAAAGAAGCTCAAAGTGCTTTAGATGCTTATATAAATTATTATGGTTTAATGGAATTAGATGGAAAGTAGAATGGATAAAATTTTTCAAGCTTATATTGATAATGAAATAAGTCTTGATGAAATTTGCACTAAATTTAATATCACTTCTTGGGATTTTTTTAAAAAATTAGCAAATTTTTGTAATTTACATTTTGTTGATTTAGATGAAGATAATGATTTTATTTATGAAGGTATACCTTTTTCTTTACTTTTAAAATTTAAATTTCTGCTTATTAAAAACAATGACGGCTTTATGATTATTAGATCCAAACCTTGTTCTTTAGAGCTTTTAGAGCAAGTTAAGACTTTTATGATTTGTGAAAAAATCGACACTGCAATTGCCGATGAATTAAAGATAGCTAAAATTTTAAATCAAATTCGCATTCAAGAGGAGATTAAAAGATTAAGCATTAAGCTTAGACTTGAATGGCAAGAAAATCAAAAAAGAGATGATCAAAGTTGCATCAGTCAAATTTTTGATTTTTTATTACATGAAATTTTATCTTTTCATGCGAGTGATATTCATATAGAAGCAAGGAATGATGACGCTTTGATTAGGTTTAGGGTTGATGGAATTTTGCGTGAATTTGCTATTTTTGAGAAGGATATTTATGAAGCTTTGGTTTTTCATGTCAAATTTTTAGCTTGTTTGAATTTAGCTGAATCAAGAAAAACGCAAGATGGAAGTTTTGAATTAGATTTTGAAAATGAAAGATATGATTTTCGTGTTTCATGTTTGCCTTTGATTTATGGCGAAAGTGTTGTTATAAGAATTTTAAAACATGATAAAGAAATTTTGGATTTGTATAAACTAAATCTTGGAAATAAAAATTTAGAAATTTTAAAAAAGATTTTACATCGTCCCAATGGAATGATTTTATTAACCGGCCCTACAGGTAGTGGTAAAAGCACAACTTTATACGCGTGTTTAAATGAGTTGAAAAGTATTGAAAAAAAGATTATCTCCGCAGAAGATCCTATAGAGTATAAAATTCCTTTAGTGCAGCAAATTTTGCTCAATTCAAAAGTTGGAGTCGAGTTTAATAGTGTTTTAAGAGCAATTTTAAGGCAAGATCCTGATATTATCATGATAGGAGAAATTCGCGATGAAGAAAGTTTAGATATTGCACTTAAAGCTTCTTTAACAGGTCATTTGCTTTTAAGCACCTTGCATACTAATGATGCTCTTAGTACCATTGATAGGCTTTTGGATATGCAAGCAAAAAGTTACTTGATAGCATCAGCTTTGAGTCTTGTTATAGCGCAGCGTTTGGTTAGAAAACTTTGTCCTTGGTGTAAGCAAAAAAGCAAAAAACATTATATTGAATTTGAAGGTGAATTTTTTGAACCAAAAGGATGTGAGCGTTGTCATCATAGTGGATTTTTTGGCAGAGAATTAATCGCTGAGTGCTTAGAGATCAATGAAGATTTAGCTTGTGCAATTAGGGAAAATCAAGATAAAACGATTTTAATGGAGCTTGCAAAAAAATATGGTTTTCAAACTATGTTTGAACAAGGTTTAAAAAAAGCCAAAGAAGGTCTTACAAGTATAGATGAGCTTTTAAGGGTTGTAAGATGAAATTTTATGAAGTAGAATTTCTTAAAAACAATCAAAATTATACAAAAACTATAAAAGCTGAAAATTTAAATACAGCACAAGCAAAAGCCTTATCAAAGAATTGGAAAATCATTGATATAAAAGAAATTCAAAAATCTAATTTTCAGAGATTAAAAGATGAAAATTTTATACTCTTTTTTAAAGAGCTGGCTTTGTTGTGTGAAGTTGGATTAAGTGTTCAAGAAGCGATTAGAGAATTATATTTTATGCATTCTTGCAAGATTATGAAAAAAATATTAGACAATTTAATTTTAGCTCAAAATCTAAATCAAGCTTTTGAAAATGCTAATTTTGGATTAAATCGTGCGGAGTTAGCCTTGATAAAAACGGCTGAAAAGACAGGAAAAATCAGTGAAGTGTTTAGTCAAATTTCTAAACTTCGAGAAAAAAGCTTAGAGAGTCAAAAACAATTAAAAAAGGCTTTTAGATATCCTACTTTGGTTTTTTTAAGTATTATCGGAGCATTTTTGTTTTTAATGCTTTTTGTAGTGCCTAATTTTAAAGATTTATTTGAAAATTTAGGCACGAGTTTGCCTTTTATCACGCATGTAATGTTAGAAATTTATAATTTTTTAGATGACTATGGAATTTTTTGCATATTTTTGTTTGTTATTTTTATTGTTATGCTTATTTTAGCTTATAAAAATTTTCATTCTTTTGCTTTTTCTTGCGATTTTTTATTTTTAAAAATACCTTTGATTTCTCGTTTGATTATTTATAATCAAAATTATTATTTTTTTATGGTTTTTTCTTTGCTTTTAAAAAATGGAATTTCAATATCTAAAGCTTTTGATTTAGCTATTATAGGGCTTGAAAATAAATTTTTAATTTTTCAGTATAAAAAACTTTTTAGTTTTATAGATTCTGGTCTTGAGTTAAGTCAGGCTTTTAAAAAGATTGATATTTTTGATTCTTTGGTATTTTCTATGCTTAGCGTTGCGATGAAAAGTGGAAGACTTGAAGTGTTAAGTGAAGAAATTGCCAAATATTATCAACAAAAAAGTGAAAATTTAATGGATAGATTTTTGGTTTTTTTAGAGCCTATGATGACTTTATTTGTGGCGCTTTTAGTTTTGTTTTTGGCTTTAGGTATATTTTTACCTATGTGGGAGCTTAGCTCAGGGGTCAATTTTAACTAAAATAATCCCAAGCTACTTTAATGATAGTAGCTCCTACAACGATTAAAAATAAAGTTTTTATAAACTTTCCATTAGTTTTTAATACAAGTTTTGAGCCTAAATAAGCTCCTAAAACTTGTCCTACGCCCATAAGCAAGCCTACAGCCCATAAAAGTTCGTATTGCCATAAAAATATAGCAAGGGCAATAATATTGCTTGTAAAATTTAAAATTTTAGTATTAATGCTTGCTTTTCTCATATTAAAACCTAGTAGCATCACACAAGCAAAAATCCAAAATGAACCTGTTCCAGGCCCTAAAAATCCATCATAAAATCCTAAAGTTAAGCCACAAATTAAATGAAAAATTTTGATATTTTTTATTTTAGGTTCACTTTCGTGTTTGCCTAAGTTAGGACGTAAGGCTGTATATAAGAAAGTAAGAGTTAAAAAGATTAAGATAATAAGCTTTAATTGTTCATCTTTTACAAAAAGAACGCTATAACTTCCTATAGCTGCTCCTAAGGCTGTAAAAAAAACACCCCAAGCAAGATGAGGTAGAGTGGTGGATTTAAAATAAGTTAAAGTAGCCGTAAAAGAACCAAAGACGCTTTGGAGTTTGTTTGTTGCTAAGGATAAATGCGCAGGGATTCCACAGGCTATGAGTGCTGGTAGAGTAATAAGCCCTCCTCCACCTACAATAGAATCTATAAAACCAGCAAAAAGAGCTACAAAAAAAAGTATGAAATAATAAATTGTATCTAAGTGCTCAAAGCCCATTTTTCACTCCTTAAATTTGTCAATTTCCTTACTTTGCCCTAAACGATAGAGTGCAAAGTCATATTTTATGGGATCATTTGCATCTAATTTTTTTAAATTTTGCGTGAGTTCTAAAACACTTTTATAATCATATATTTTACGCTTTAGAAGTCCTAAAGTCAAGGAAATTTTATGTGTATGTGTATCAAGTGGAATTAAAAGATCTTTGGTGTGAATTTTGGTAAAAAGTCCAAGATCAAGTTCATCTTTTCTAACCATCCATCTTAGATACATATTATAGCGTTTAAGAGGTGAAGTAGGGGTGTTTTGCCAAATTTTTCCAAAGAAAAAATCATACCCATAACTTGAATATGAATTTAAGGTTTTGATTTTTTGCATAAAAGCTAAGATGGCATCTGTGGTATTTTCTCTTTTTTGATAGGCTTGATAAAACAGTTCGTAGAGTGAAATTTCATTTTTAAGTCTTGAAAGAGTGATAAAAATTTCTTGTATATCTTTCTCATTTTGGAAGCGGTATTTTAAATTTTTAAGTTCTTTTTTTATTTGTTTTTCTTGAAGGTTTAATAAAGAAAAATCAAGTTTCTTTAGAAAATTTACTATATTTTTAGCATTTCCATAGGCAAATAAAGCACAAATTAAGGCAATAAATTCATCATTGTGAATTTTAGCAATTTGCAAAGGATCTGGAGTTTCAAAAAGAGAATGATCGGTATTTTTTTGATTGGCTAAAAAATCAAGCTTAGCTTTAAGATGGATAAAATTTTTCACTTGATATTGCTAGAGCTTAAGATTTAAGCCCTAGTAAGGTATCAAGCATTTGATCTACGGTTGAGACGATTTTTGCTGCAGCACCGTAACTTGATTGATATTGTATAAGAGCGGCTAATTCTTCATTTGTATTTACACCACTTTTAGATTGGTACTCGCTATAAACAGAATTATAAAGAGTTTCATTGCTTGAATTTACAACATTGTTATTTTCACCATCTGAGGCTATTTTACCTGTAAGTTTGCGGTAATATTCTTCCATGGTAAGATTATCGATGGTGCCATCTTTATTATAAAAATTAACTTTTTTATATTGAAGTTGGATGATTTTATTTGCCATGTCATTGCCGCTATCAACCCCATTTGAGCTTGCTCTTACTGTACTTGGATCATTTAAGATAGAATCTTTTACTTTCATGTCACTTGCATCAGTTCCACTGAAAAAACCACCTATGCTAAACGCACCTGCGAAATTTGTGCCCTTATCTTCAATGGCTACCTTAAAACCTGATTTTGCATTGATTTGAAATAAACCATCTCCAGTTTTTGCATCGTAGCTGAAACTTGCATTGATATGATCATCAACATCATCGTTTGAATTTTTATTGTCATTATCATCTGTATTAGCATTGATTTGACGCATGATATCATTCATGGTTGTATTTACATCTATGGTGATGGTTTTGGTAAGTTTTTTATCGCCTTTATCATCATAAATGACTATATCAAAACTTCCTGGTTGTATGGTTCTGTCGTAATTAACTAAAGGAATATCTCCCTTAAGTCCAGATAGATAATCAGAAGTAACAGAACTTTTCGCAGAACTTGCATAAAGATTGTTAGTTTCATTGATCATGGTCTTAGCAAAAGTATCTAAAGAATCCATATAACCTTGGATAATTCCATCTTCATATTTTCCTTCGCTTTTGCTATAGTTTCTACCGCGTAAGTCAAGTTGAGCACCAAGCTGTCCACCGCTAATCTTTGCAGTAAGATCGCGAACTTTTTCATCAGGAGTTTCATAATAAATGCTATAAGATTTATTTTTATCATCATAATCAAGCTTTAAAGGATGAAAATTTATCCCATCTACTATACTAAAACCTTCTATACTTAGATTGTATTGATGTCCTGGATCAGTGATGGTTGTATCAAGGCGATTGTCTTGATTGATTTCATTTTTGCTTGCAACTGCACTAACTAGCTTTGAAAGAGTGAGTTCAAGTTCATCTCTTCTATCCCTAAGCTCATTTGCGTGTTCTGTTGGTAAGGCTTCTTGCCCATAAATTTGTTTATTTATAGTAGCAATTTCTTCGCCGATTTTATTAATCTCATCAACCGTATTTTTAATATCATCATTCACTTTTTTTTGGATTTTATCTAAGGTTGCAAAAGTGTTATTAACGCTTTCTGTTAAGGTTTGAGAAGCTTTTACAAGGGCTATTTTTGTGGCATTTTCATTGGGGTTAGATGCAAAATCATTCCAAGCTTTGTTATAATTTTCTAAATCTTTCAAAATTCCAGTATTTTGTAAGTCTGGAAAACGCTGAGCGATTTCTTGTAAGGTTGAAGCCATATATTTAGTGTATTCTAGTTGGTTTGATGCACCTTTTAATTTATAGTAAGAATACTCATCATGCAAACGCACTATACTTTCTATAGCAGTTCCTGTGCCTACTTGAACTCCACCTGTGGTAATATACCCATTTGTAGTTTGCACTACTCTTTGGCGTGTATAAAAAGTTGCATTAGCATTTGAGATATTGTTTCCAGTTGTTGCGATTTGAACTTCGCTTGCCTTTAAGCCTGTAACACCTGTGTATAATGTTCCAAAAATACCCATTATAAATCCTTATACATTGATCTTGAAAATTGACTCTGGATTTGTCTTTTTATCTCCATAAGCATTATTTGTTCCATCATTGATATCAAACATTTTATTTACTAAGCTATCAAGAAAATCTTTGACAATAAGAACAAATTTAGCATACTCTTTGTTTTTACTATGAAGGTTTTGAAGATTTTTTTTAAGTAGATCTAGTTTTTGTTTATCTTCATCATCTAAGAGTTCACTAAGCCCTTTTGTAGAGCTATTATTTAGCTCAACCAAGGCAACATCAAGTTGTTTTTTAGCTGTAATAAATTCGGCGATAAGTTTGTTTTTTTCTTCTACACTTGGCGTTACACTCTCATGTTTAGCCACTTTGATATTTTCTATATCTTCTTCGGTTAAAGCAATAAGTTTTGCTAAGATAGCATTTACTTCATCAAGTCTTTGTTTAAGCATATTTTCTCCTTTTCTCTCTCAAAAAAAGGAGAATGAAAGTTTTTAGATTAAAGAGTCAGCAATCGCAGCAGCCGTAGCTTTTGTATCGATTTTATAAGTACCATTTTTAATCTGCTCTGCGATTTTACTCGCTTTATCATTTTCCGTTTTTTGAGTATCGTTTGTTTTAGTTTCTTTATCTATTCTATTTGTATTTAATGCGGTATTTGCCACATAACTTTGTTGTATAGGATTGATCATTTCTGCCTCCTTGATCTTAGTTATAATCCTCTACAAACCATATCGACCTAAATTTAAAAAACTTAACCCCTTTCTTTTAAAAAATCGTATAATAATTTTGAAAAACCCATACCTCCACTTAAAGCTTTACTCATGGTATCATTATACATGGAAGAGTATATTTCATCGCTGGCATCTTTTCCAAAGAGTGAATTTTGACTTTTTAAAGATACATCTAAAACTTGCTTTAAAAAAAATGCCTCAAAAGCATCCGTTTGTTCTTTTAAGGCTTCATCTTCTTTGCTCTTTGTAACTATATCATTGTCATTTATTTTGATGCTTGATTCTAAACTTCTTGCTTTGGCTGCACGATCAAGTAAAGCGCTATTCATACTATAAGTATTTAAAAAATTATCCACTTTCATTAGATGATCTCCAAATCCGCGTTAATTGCACCTGCGCGCTTTAAATTTTCCATAATAGTGATAATGTCATTTGGGGTTGCTCCAAGTTTGTTAAGCATTCTAGCTATATTTGCAACTGTGCTTTTTGCATTGTTGATTCTTAAGGTATTTGAACTTGGATCTACAAAACCACCATCTTTCATATCGATTTCATTTTGATTAGCTACTGCGTTATTGTTTGGATCTATTTTTATAGTGATATCTTTATGAGTGATTAAAACAGGTTCTACCTCCACATCAACTCCAGCAATCACTGTTCCTGTTCTTTCATCGATGATAACTTTGCTTTGTGGTTTATAAGCTATATCTTGTTCTAAAACTCTTGCCATAAAATCAACATTTGAAAGATCTTCAGGTTTTTTGAGTTTTACTGTGCGAGAGTCGATGGCTTTAGCTACTTCTTCGCCAAAGACAGTATTTAAAACTCTTTCTATATCGTTTGCGGTTTTAAAATCCGCTACTTTTAAACTTAAGGTTAGATCATTGTTTTGGCTAAAATTTTGTGGAATTTCTCTTTCTACATTAGCTCCGCCCATTACAGTTGCAGCAGTTGAGTGAGAACCTGCTCCTCCTGGTCTAGGTGTTAAACCTCCTGTTGAGATAGAGCCTTGTGCTATAGCATAAATTTCACCATCAATCCCACGAAGTGCAGTCAGTAAAAGTGTTCCACCTTGTAAAGATTTTGCATCACCCATAGATGAAACGGTAATATCAAGTTTATCTCCGCTTTTTGCAAAGGCTGGAAGTTTGGCTGTAACCATAACAGCTGCGGTATTTTTTGATTTGATATCATTAGGATCTACTTTGATATTCATACCTTGCAAAAGGTTTGAGATGGATTGTAGTGTAAATTTAGAGCTTGTTCCATCGCCGCTTCCATTAAGCCCTACAACAAGTCCATAACCTATAAGTTGGTTATCTCTTACACCTACAGTATTTGCTACATCCTTGATTTGCACTGCAAAAATGCTTGTCATAAAGAGTAAAAATATCGTTAAAACTCTCATGGATTCTTCCTTTAATCTATTGTTGATGATAGATCAAGCAAAAAGTGTTCCAAGTGAGTTAAGAAGAGTAAAAACTTAAGCTAGTTGATCCAAATTTCTTTTCTTTAACTTTTTGAAAATTTTGGATTTTTTCGGGAGTTTTTATGGTTGAGTGGTATTCAAAAATGATTAAATTTAAAGTCTTTAAATCTAAATTTTCTAAAAAATGATAAATTTTTTCATAAATATCACTAAAACCTTCTCTGATATCAAAAGGTGGGTCAAGATATAAGATGATTTCATTTTTTGAATTTTCTATGAGTTTAGGTAAAATTTCAAAAGTATTTGCATGGATCACTTCTAAATTTGGATCTATATTTTTAGCATTTTCTAAAGCAATTTTATAAGCTTTTGCATCAAGTTCTATAGCATAAGCTTTTAAAGCATGATTACTTAGTGCTTCAGCCGCCATTAAAGCACTTCCTCCAAAGGCTTCAATGAAAATTTTACTTCTTAAATCTTCTCTTATTACATTAAAAACACAACTTTTGACTATGCTTTTAGTACTTCTTGTTGTTGTAAGACTAGGTAAAAGTAGTTTTTTCCCTTTGTATTTACCACTTTCTATATTTGTATAAAGCTTTGTTTCTTTGGTTTTTTTTGTTTTTTCTTTGGGAGGTTTAATTTCTTGTTTTTGAAGAAATTTTTTTCTTTTTTCATTGTGATTAAAAAAGTCTTTAACGCTTATAAATTCATCATTCATCATTAAGTGCTTTTACGAGTTTGTTTTTAAGATCTTTTATGGCAAGATCGATTTTATTTTCATAATCTTTTTTAAATTCCAAAGCAATAGCGTCAATTTTTTCTTCAAGCAGTCTTTTTTGTTCAAGTGCAAGTTGCAAAGCTGCTGCTTTTAAGGCATTATCAAATTCATTTAAAGACTCAAACAAGGCTTCTTTGCTAAATGGTATGCTTAAAAATGGAGAGTTTTTAGAGATGATAAATAAGGGTTTTGCGGTATGAATTTTTTCATCGCTAATGATGAAATCACAATTTTTTTTCATTACCAAATGATCTTTTAAAAAAAGTTCTAAAGTTTTTTCTATGATGAGATCTTTGCATTCTAAAGAGATTTTCATATCAAACTAACCTTTAAAGTGTGATTTTTTAATGATGGAGCTTGTATGCCTTCGATAAGGGCTAAAAACTCAAAACGGCTCAAAATATAAAAGTCTTCAAATTCCCTTCCACTTGTTTGCATAAGTTTTTTAGCACAAGTATCAAAAAGATAAAAATCTTTTTCTTCTTTTACTACCATAAAATCAGCCCCGCTATCATAAGCGTCCAAAACAATATCTGCGGCTATTTTATAGCTTAGCGTAGGATTTAGATTAAGCAAGCTAAAGCCATTATTTTTTATACTGTTTTCATAGGAAATAAATTTAGCCTTAAGTTTGGATTTTAAAGTATCGCAAGCATTAAAACCATAAAAAGCTATATTGAAATCTTTAAAATTATGTTTAATTTCTTTAAGTTCTTTGATCTCATTATCAAAAGCATTGGTTTTAGGTAAATCAAAGTGTAAAATATTTTTATCAAAAAGCCCTAAATTTAAAATTTCATTTTGTAGGTTTTTGATCGTTGTTTCTAAAATTTCATTTTTGCTTTCAAGATGATAAAAAATACCCTTTTCTTTATCTGCTAGAGTTTTTAAAATTTCTATCTTTTTTTCAGGATATTTTTCTATCATTTTTGAAGCCAAATAAAACACTCCATCGCCCATATATTCAGGAAGATAGTCTAAAATTTCACTTGCATAATATAAATAATCATATTTTGCATAAAGTTTTTTATCCTCTTCATCACCAAATTTTTCAAGATATTTGTATTTGTCTAAAAAATCATTTTTATCGATGATAAGATCTTTAATGGCTCTTTTTGTGTTTAAAGGCTCGATACAAAGACTAAAATCAAATTCTTTTGCTATTTTTTCTAAAGGTGTAAAAAGTGGTATGATTTGCTTATTTACAACTATGTAAGTATCTTCATCTTTATCAAAATCAAAATAAATATCATCATTTTGAACTTGCAAAAGCAGATCATAAAAACTTGCAAAATTTTCATAATTATCATAAATATAAGGTTTATAATAAGCCTCATAATCCTTAGTTTTATCAAATCTAAAAATTCTTAATTCTAATTTTTTCATGGTTTTTCCTTAAATATTTTTATATTATATAAAATTTTTCTAAAATTCACTAGAATTTAAAAGGAAATTTTATAAAATCACGCATTATGAACAAAGAAGATTTTATTATCAAAGCTTTTTTAAATGAAAAAAATGGTGATGATGGAGCTATTATTGATGATTGGTGTTTTAGTAAGGATTTGTTTTTTGAAAATGTGCATTTTAAAAGAGAGTGGTTTAGCTTAGAGCAAATTGCTACAAAAGCAATGCTTGTTAATATCTCAGATGCTATTTCAATGAATGCTGTACCAAAATACGCACTTTTAGGACTTGCTTTACCAAAAAATTTAAGCGAAAATGAGATCAAAGCCTTGCAAAAAGGTTTTTTAAAAACAGCTAGAAAATTTAATATAAAAATCATAGGCGGTGATACTATAAGCAATGATAAAATAGACATTAGTCTTACTATCATTTCAAAGATTAACGATAAAGCTGTTTTTAGAAAAGGTTTAAAAAAGGGACATTTACTTGCTTATACGGGAAAATTAGGACGAAGTTTAAAAGGGCTTGAAATTTTACAAAATGGGGGCACTTTAAAACCAAACCATGTATTTATAAAGCCAAAATTAAGAGCTAGTTTTTTTTATGAAATCGCACCTTTAATTTCTTGTGCTATGGATATTTCAGATGGTTTAAGCAAGGATTTATCAAGACTTTTAGCCTTAAATAAATGCGGTATTTCTTGGTTTAAAAAACTTGATGATTATACGCTTTATAGCGGAGAAGAATATGAAATTTTGTTTGCTTTTGATGAAAAAGAGCGTCAAAATATAAAAACAATAGCCAAAAAACACGGCGTGAAATTAAATATCTTTGGAAAAGCAGTGAAAGGAAAATATGAATTTAGAGGAAGAGAACACCATTTTTAAGCCTTTGTATAGTTTAAAACACAGTCCTATTAATGCGTATTTTAGTAAAAATAGCGATGATTTTGTAGTGCGTGAAAGGCCTTTGTATGAATTTAGCGGTAAGGGTGAACATCTTATTTTGCATATCAATAAAAAAGATTTAACCACAAATGAAGCTTTAAAAATTTTAAGCGAAACAAGCGGGGTTAAAATAAGAGATTTTGGTTATGCAGGGCTTAAAGACAAGCAAGGATCAACCTTTCAATACCTTTCTATGCCTAAAAAATTTGAGAGTTTTTTATCAAATTTTTCTCATCCTAAACTTAAAATTTTAGAGACTTTTATCCATGAAAACAAGCTAAGAATAGGGCATCTAAAAGGAAATTCCTTTTTCATACGCTTAAAAAAAGTAATGCCAAGCGATGCTTTAAAATTAGAGCAAGCTTTGATGAATTTGGATAAACAAGGTTTTGCGAATTATTTTGGTTATCAGCGTTTTGGAAAATTTGGGGATAATTACAAAGAAGGGCTTGAAATTTTGCGTGGCAAAAAGATGAAAAATGTCAAAATGAAAGAGTTTTTAATCTCGGCTTTTCAAAGTGAGCTTTTTAATCGCTATTTGAGCAAAAGAGTGGAATTATCACATTTTGCAAATGATTTTAGCGAAAAAGAATTGGCTCAAATTTATAAAATTTCTAAAGAAGAAGCTAAGGAACTTAAAAAACAAGAGCAATTTTTTAAGCTTTTAAAAGGCGAGGTTTTAGGGCATTATCCTTTTGGAAAATGTTTTTTATGCGAAGATTTAAGCGTTGAGCTTGGGCGTTTTAGAGCAAGAGATATAAGCACTATGGGACTTTTAATCGGTGTTAAGGCTTATGAAACAGGAGAAGGTTTGGCCTTAAATTTAGAAAATGAAATTTTTAAAGATGCTTTGGAATTTAAGGCTAAAATGCAAGGTTCAAGACGCTTTATGTGGGGATATTTAGAAGAGTTAAAATGGCGTTATGACGAAGAAAAAGCTCATTTTTGTATGGAGTTTTTCTTACAAAAAGGCTCTTACGCTACTGTGGTTTTGGAAGAAATTTTGCATTGAATCCACGAAATGATTAAAACAATAAGTAAATATATCACTGAAGAATACTACGAAAGGATTTTTTTTAAAATGAATGATAAAAATCAATTATTAACATATGAAGATATAAAGAGAAAAATGACAATGTTGTCTCAAAAAAATAACGTTTTACTTTTAGGCAATGGATTTAGTATAGCTTATGAAGCTAATTTTTCTTTTGAAAATTTGATAAATAATATGAATAAAAATGACAATATTATAAATAATCTTTTTTCTAAACTTGAATTAACAAATTCTCATGATATTGAAGAAATTATGAAGCATTTGGAGATTAGTCAAAGATTTTGATTTTAATGATAAATCAAGTATTGTAGAAGAATATAAAATTAAATTAAAAGAAGAATTTATTAAAATTATTAGAGAAAAACATCCTAAATTTTTAGATGAAAAATCTTCTACAGCTATTGAATTTATAGAGCCTTATGGTAATATTTTTACTCTTAATTATGATTTGCTTTTATACTGGTTAATAATGGAGTATAATAAACAAGCAAAAGATGATAAAAGAAAGAAATACTGCGATGGTTTTCTTAAAAAAGATTCAAGCTTAATATTTCAAGAAGACTATTGTGATAAAAATTTCTTTTTTCTTCACGGAGCACTCCATTTATTTGAAATCGATAATAAGCTTATAAAGATACGTAATAAAGATAAAGCTATCTTGGAACAGATTATTGAACAAATTGATAATAAAAACTACCCTGTGTGTGTTTTAGGTGGAGATTCTAATAAAAAATTAGAGCAAATTTTAAAAAATAAGTATCTTCAATTTTGTTTAGAACAATTAAAAACCATTGAATGCGATAATTTAGTTATTTTTGGAACCAAGCTTAAAGAAAATGATGAACATATTAGAGAGGCAATCAATAGTAATCATAATATAAAAAATATTTTTTTTAGGTATATCTGATTGTGAAAAAAGATCAGAAATTAAGCCATTTAGCACTGATAAAAATATTTTCTTTTATGATTACAGAAGTGTAAAATTATGGAAATAACTACTCCGCTTTCAAAGCAATCAAAACACCTTCTATCATTTTTTTGATATCCCCATCAAGGATATTATCCACTTGAGAAAAAGCTTCTCCGCTGCGATTGTCTTTGACTTGCTGATAAGGGAAAAGTACATAAGAGCGGATTTGATGTCCCCAGCCTATCTCGCTTTTTTCTCCAGCATTAGCACTATCTTGTTGTTTCATGAGTTCAAGCTCATAAAGGCGAGATTTTAGCATTTTAAAAGCAGTGGCTTTGTTTTTGTGCTGACTTCTGTCATTTTGGCATTGTACAACTATACCAGTTGGAAAATGTGTGATTCTCACGGCTGATTCTGTTTTATTAACATGTTGTCCGCCTGCACCACTTGCTCTGTAATAATCTATTCTTATGTCTTTTTCTTCGATTTCAATTTCTATATCATCATCAAGTTCAGGGCTTACCATAACACTTGAAAAGCTTGTATGACGGCGTCCTGCACTATCAAAAGGAGAAGTTCTCACCAAACGATGGATACCATTTTCAGCCTTCAAATAACCATAAGCATTTTCGCCTTTAACCAAAAAGCTCACATCTTTAAGTCCTGCTTCTTCGCCTTCTTGAAAGTCTAAAGTTTCGACTTTAAAACCTTCTCTTTCGCAAAATCTTAAATACATTCTATAAAGTATGCTTGCCCAGTCATTACTTTCCGTTCCACCTGCACCTGGGTGAATAGAAACAATGGCATTTTTACCATCATTTTCCCCACTTAAAAGCATGGAAATTTCAAGACTTGTGATGGTATCTTCAAGTTTTGGTGCGTCGTTAAATAAAGCTTCAAGCGTTTCTGTATCGTTTTCACTATTGGCTAGATCGAAAAGTTCGCTTGCGTCATTTAGAGCGTTAAAAGCATTTTCATAGTTTTTAAGTAGATTGGTGATTTTGGTTTTTTCTTTGCCTATGATCCCTGCTTGTTTGACATCACTCCAAAAAGAAGGAGAATTTTCAAGTTCTTCGATTTCTTTAAGCCTTGTTTGGATATTTTCAGGCTTGATGATGGAGGCTATGTTGCCGACTTTGTTTTTTAAAGTTTTTAAAAGTTCGCTAAATTCGTAATTATCCATAAAAATTTTCTTTCTTCATTTTTAAGGTATTATTTTAGCAAATTTTACATTAAAAAATCTATTGCTACTTTTGTGAATGTTTAAGAAAATTTCTTATTTGACCTATTCCGAAATTCCCTCTTCAACCTAGGCACATCTTTGAATATAAATTTGATATACCCCCCCCCATACCAATTTTTATTAGCCTGCATTAAAGCTTCGCCTAGTTTATAAGTAAAACATTCTTTTTCTTTTAAAGCTTCATTATAATCAGGATAAGTTTCTAAAGGAGGTAAAGCTAAATTTGGATTTTCTTTTATTTTTTCTTCATAGGCTTTTTGTTCAAATTTATGTTTATCTTTTATATATGATAACACATAAGGCATTCTTATATATCCTAATATACTTTTTGAATTTTCTATCAAAGTTTGTCCTAGTTTATAAGATAAGTGGTTTTGTATACGAGCTTTAGCTGAATTAGCTTGAATAAAAGTAATTTTAGGATTTATTATGCTCATTTTTATACCCAAAGATTTAGCAAGTTTTTTACTTTCTAATTTTTTAATAATTAAATCTTGTTCTAGATTGGCTAATTCTAAACGTTGTTTTTTTATAGGTAAAGAATTAAGTTCGTTTTGAAATTTATTTTGTAAATCTTGTTTTTCTTGAGTTAAAATTGAAATTTGGTTTTGCAAAGGAGCTAGTTTAACTGGATCCATTATGGAACAATATTCATCTATAATTTCTTTATACAATTCCACAGGAGGGATTAAATGATTAAAGTTATATTTTTCTGGTATTTCTATATTTTCATTAGCTAAAGCTTCAAAATCTATTTCTTCTGTATGGTAATTCCCTTCAGGGGAAGCTAGGAAGAAAGAGATGAGATTAAAACTATTCATTTCTTCATTAAAAATTTCAGTATTGTTATCAATTTTAAATTCTCTCTCATGTATATCACAAAAATATGCAAAACTATAGTCTAGACTTTTTCTAAAATTATTAACCTTTGAATTTTTGATTTGAATTTCACAAAAGCCTGGTTCATTCCAGAAATGTACCCCCAGCAAATTGAGATTAAAAGCATCTTTATCAAAAGTTATTACCTAAGCAATAAACTTTTTCACGACATAGCCAACTTTGCTTGAAATTAAATTTAGATAAATTTAAATTTATTGCTTTTTCAATCGGATAAAAATAAAATTTTGGATTATCATTTATAATATTTATTTTTTTTTGGAAAAGAAAAATTTTCAATATTATTTACTATATTTTTCCCAAGTTCTCTCATTATAAAATCAAAGTCGTGAGCTTCATCTCTTTATATTAAGGCATATGAAGATTTCAAATGTCTTTCATTCATGTTAATTACATTAAATCCGTATTTAATTGCTAATTTTATATGGAGCATATGTACATTAATTAAACGGTCTTTGTTTAAAAATTCTTGAGGTGTTGGAGCAATAAAGCAGATTATTTTTTTATTTAAAAAATAAAGTTCTTTATAAAGCCAGTTAATTACTTGATAACTTTTTGGAAATAAATCCAAAGAATTATATTGTGCAATATCATGTGTATTTGATCCTGTAATAATTAAATCCGCATTTTCCAAAAGTTTTTTATTTCTAGTTAATTCATATAAATTTTGCAAACTAGGAATCCCGCTTAAAGATAAATTGAAACAGTTATATCCTGCATCTAAAATTCCTTGAGTTATTCCATTTTTAAATACAAAATGACTTTCACCTAATAAAACTACATTTTTTATTCATAAATTTTTCCTAATTATTATTTTGCTATGATTTCTAAAAAAGTATTTTATCAAAAAATATAAAAAAGTGAGAAAAATGTCAAAACTTTATCTTATGTCTTTAGGTTGTAATAAAAATTTAGTCGATAGTGAGATCATGCTAGGACGCCTTAGTGCTTATGAGCTTTGCGATGAACCAAGCAAAGCCGATGTTTTAATCGTAAATACCTGTGGTTTTATCGATAGTGCAAAAAAAGAAAGCATTAATGCGATTTTGGATTTGCACGAACAAAGAAAAAAAGATTCTCTTTTGGTGGTTACGGGTTGTTTGATGCAGCGTTACCGCGAAGAACTTATGAAAGAACTTCCTGAGGTTGATCTTTTCACAGGTGTGGGTGATTATGAAAGAATCGATGAAATGATACTCAAAAAAACAAATTTATTTTCAAATTCGACTTATTTGCAGAGTGAAAATTCCAAACGCATTATCACAGGTTCAAATTCTCATGCTTTTATAAAAATCGCCGAAGGTTGTAATCAAAAATGCTCTTTTTGTGCCATCCCAAGTTTTAAAGGCAAGTTAAAATCTCGTGAAATAAGTAGCATTATAGCTGAGCTTAAAGATTTGGTAGCTAGAGGTTATAAGGATTTTTCTTTTATTGCACAAGATACGAGTTCTTATTTGTTTGATAAGGGTGAAAAAGATGGGCTTATACGCTTAATCGATGAGGTAGAAAAAATCAAAGGCATAAGAGCGGCTAGAATTTTATATCTTTATCCTACGAGTGCGAGTGAAGCTTTGATCAAACGCATTATAGCTTCTGAAATTTTTGTAAATTATTTTGATATGCCTTTGCAGCACATAAGTGATAATATGCTTAAAATCATGAAACGTGGGGCAAATAGTACAAGACTTAAAGAAATGTTAAATTTAATGAAAAGTGCGCCAAATAGTTTTTTACGCACGGGCTTTATCATAGGACATCCAGGTGAGAGTGAGGCGGATTTTGAAGAGCTTTGTGAGTTTGTTAAAGATTTTGGTTTTGATAGAATAAGCGTTTTTGCGTATTCCAAGGAAGAAGATACGGCTGCTTTTGATATGGAGCAAGTGCCTTTTAAAGTGATCAATAAAAGGCTTAAAATCATAGAAAAAATTGTTGATGAAGTGATAGAAAAAAGTTTTGAAAAAGAGGTAGGGCAAAAGCGTTTGGTGGTTTGCACGGGAGAAAGTAGCGAGGGAGAGTTTTTCATCGCAGCTAAAGATTTAAGATGGGATAGGGAGATTGATGGGGAAATCCTTATCAATGAAAGTGAATGTGGAAATTTAGAAATGGGGCAAATTTATGAATGTGAAATTTTACAAAACCTTGATAAAAAGCTCCTTGCTAAGACTTTAAGAAAAGTAAATGCAAATTAAAGATGAAATTTTAGCCCTTTTAAAAAGGGGTAAAAATTTACTCGCTTTTTCTTATGGAAGTGATTCTAGTGCGCTTTTTTATCTTCTAATACAAGAAAAGATCGACTTTGATCTTGTGATGATAAATTATAAAACTAGAAAAAATAGTGATTTAGAAGAGTTAAAAGCCAAAGAGCTTGCTTTAAAATTTCATAAAAAAATTTTCATAAAACACGCTCCTAAATTTCAAAGTAATTTTGAAAAAAAAGCTAGAGATTTTCGCTATGATTTTTTTGAAAAAATTTGTCTTGAGCAAGATTATGATCATCTTATCTTAGCCCATCATTTAAACGATCAGTTTGAGTGGTTTTTGATGCAACTTTCACGGGGGGTAGGTTTGGCTGAAATTTTAGGTATGCAAGAGTGTGAAAAACGCTCAAATTATATACTGTTACGCCCTTTGCTCTTTATAAGTAAAGATGAAATTTCATCTTTTTTAAAAGAAAAAGATATTTTTTATTTCCATGATGAAAGTAATGAAAATGAAAAATATTTTAGAAATTATATAAGAAAAAATTTCTCTAATGCCTTTGTGAGTGAATTTCATCAGGGTTTAAAAAGAAGCTTTTCTTATCTTAGTGAAGATAGGAAAAAACTTTATAATTTTGAAAATATCAAAGAAATTCAAGGGCTTCTTATTTGCCCTAAAAATGAAAGCTTGATCGCTAGAGCGGTGAAAATGAAAGGTTTACTTTTAAGCACGGCACAAAGAAAGGAGCTTTTAAAGGGTGATTGTGTTTTAGGTGGCAAAATAGCACTTGTATATAAAAACGAACAAGCTATTGTTTTTGAGTACGAAACTTGTCAAAAATTACCTAAAAATTTCAAAGAAGAGTGTAGAATAGCTAAAATTCCAAGACTTTTAAGAGCTTATTTATATAATCATAAAATCGATATTTCAAGCCTTAAGCTCTAGTTTTAAAATTCTTTGATAGCCTAAATGTGTGAGAAAAATCACAAAAAACACTTGCAAAAAAAGTCCTAAAAGTGGCACTGATGAGAGTAGATAAAAACAAAGAGTGCTAAATTTAAACTCTAAAGGCGAAAAATCAGAATGAAAATTTTTAAAACTTTCTTTATCTAAAATCGTGCTTGTAACATCAATCATTAAAAGTTTGTGAAAGAGATAATAAAAAGCAAGATAATATACAAAAATATTAATAAAAGGTAAAAATAAAGCCAAGGTACAAAGTAAAAAAATTACTATAAATTTTATAAAAATTTTAAAAATTTCAAAGATTACTTTTAGGGTTGAAACTTCGTTTGTATTATCATAATGGTAATATTTTTGGTTGATTTCTTTAGCAATAAAAGGGGTGAGAAAAGAAGTGATAAAAAGGGCTAAAAAAACCGAAGCAAAAACAACAATAAAACCTGAAAATAAAAAACTTATGATGGTGATTAAAATTTGCACAAAATGAAGGGCATAAAACCACGCCCAAAACGAATCCTCTCCAACGCTAAATAAAGAATTAAAATAATCCAGCAAGGCCGAAAAGCCAAGTACTCCTAAAAAAAGCATCAGTACAAGGCTAAAAATCAAAGGAATTAAGGCAAATTTTAAAAATTTAAGACTTAAAAAATCTTTGATCGCAAGTTTTAAAATATCCAAATTATGCCTTTTTATAGCATTCTTCTAGTTTTTTATAAATAGTATCAAAATCAAGCTCTTGTTCTAAAATTTGAGCTAAAACTTCATTGTCTTCTTTGCCATTCCAAGTTTTTTTATAGCTGCCGTCTTTGTAACCATTGTTTTGTCTAAAAATATTTAAAACATTTTTACCTATGTAGGTTTTATAAAGAATTTCAAGATTTAGCCCGCATTTAATAGCTAGGGTAAAATAGGTTGAAAGCAATTCTCCAAGATTAAATCCAAAGCCACTGCATTTGTGGATAATAAGCTCTATATCATTTAAAATACCATAAATATCACTCTCATTAGGATGTTCTTCTTCTTTGCAAAAATCTTGAAACACGCTTACAGCATTGACTTCTGTAGCTATAGCTTTGAAATCTTTACCGTTTTTATCGCGATATTCTTCAAGTAAAAGACTTAAGATAAAATGCCAAATATCAACAATTTCTATACGCACATTTTCCCAATTTGTCGGACTTGAAATGTTTTTCCAATGTTTCCATGCAAAAGAGTCTATAAGTTCTGCACATTCCATATAAATACAGCGTCTCCAACTGATCAGTTTTCCTTCTTTGGTGTAGCCATTTTCCCAATTTAAGCCGTTTGTTTCATCGTTGAGTTTTTGTTGGAGTTTGAGCATATTTTCTAAAATTTCGATATTTGTCATTTAAAAACTCCTTGATAATTTTTAATATTATATGATTTAAGCGTAAAGATTTAAACTATCATCTGTCTTATCTTGATTTTCCTTGGCTTTTTCTTGTTGTTTTTCAAGTTGTTTTTTCATTTGTTCTAAAACTTCATCAAGAAGTTTTTTGCTATCTTCAAGCATAGAAGTGTTGATATCTTTATCATCTGTTTGATTTTGTTTTAGTAAATCACTGAGTTTATTTGTAAAATTATTCATAATAGCATTTTGATGGTTTTCATCATTTGGTGTTGGTAGAACATTTGCCATTTGCATAGCTGATTCTATAATTTCTTTTGGTTTTAACTCTCCGACTTTAGAATTTGCTAAAAAGTCTTTGATCATAGGTTCAACTTCTTTCATAGCATTTTTAATCTCATCAAGATCATTTTGTGTGAGCTTAGAGCCCTCAAAAGTAAAGCTAAAGCCATACTGACGCTTAAGATTAAGAGCCTTGCCTTCTTCATTATTTGCATAACTTACGCTTTGATTGTCATACATAGATAAGGCTAAATGTTTGCCACTTTTTGTTGTATAATCCATCGAAAAACTTTGGTTTTTGCTAGCATCAATTTGCATTTCTTCCCCTTATATTTATAGTTTATAAAATTATAATCGGTTATTTTTAAAAATATTTTAGTATAATTTTTACAATATGGATGAAAGAATTTTAGAATTTATAAAAAATGAGCAGCTTTTATCTTGGGCTATGATTGATGAAAAAGGTGTTTATACAGCTAATGCTTTTTATGTTTTTGATGAGAAGAATTTAGCTTTTATTATCGCTTCTCATGAAGATGCTAAGCATATAAGATTAGCCAGTGAAAATTCAAGTATAGCACTTAATATAGCCAAAGAAAGTAAAATAGCCTTTTTAAAAGGTGTGCAAGCTAAGGCCGAGTTTAAAATGGCAAGCAAGGAGCAAATGAAAATTTATTTTTCTAAATTCCCCTTTGCTAAACTTGATAAAAGTGCAAAAATTTATGCCTTAGAGCTTTTTTGGCTTAAATTTACTAACAATGCTTTAGGACTTAGTAAAAAACTTGAGTTTTGTAAAAAATAAATTTTTATGATTTTGTTTAAAAAAATGAGTTATGATTATAGTTTATGTAAATTGTTAGGTATAGAAAATAAATGTTAAATGTAATTCACGCTTTATTTTTTAGAGAGTTAAAAACTAGATTTGGAAAAAATAGGTATCTTGGATATATATGGGTAGTTGGAGAGCCTATGAGTGTTGTGCTTTTGGTGACTATTATAGGAACTGTTATTAGGGAATATCATCATCAAGTTATGCCTGAAGGAATTTCTATTTTTATGTTTTTGATTTCAGGCATTATGCCTTTTTTTATGTTTAGAAGTATAGTTACTCAACTTATGAATGGAATAGGGGCAAATTTATCTTTGTTTGCTTATAAACCTGTAAAACCTATACATGTATTTATTGCTAGAACTTTGCTCGAGTTTTGTATTTATTTTGTGATTTTTATCATTGTGCTTTTTTTTGCAGGGTGGTTCTTTAGACTTGATATATTTCCTATTCATTTGCTTGGCGTTTTATTTTGTATTTTTTTGCTTATATGTTCAGCTTTTGCTTTGGGGATTTGTTTTGCTATTGTTTGGCACTTTGTAGAACCTTTAAGAACTTTATTAGCTTATTTTAGCATAGTGTTTTATTGGACTTCGGGAATTATATTTCCTACTTGGCTAACTCCTCGTCCTTTACTTGATATATTTTATTATAATCCTTTACTTCACATAATGGAGCTTTTAAGATTTAATTTTTTTGAGAATTATCCTTTGCAAGATGAATATAGTTATTTTTATGCTATATTTTGGATTTTACTTGTTTTATTTATAGCGCTTTTTATTTACTACTATAATAGACAAGCTCTAACGGCGGCAAAAAAAGAATGATAAAGCTAATTAATTTAACTAAATCTTATCCTTTATTTAGTGGTGGAAGGCATTATGTTTTTAAGAATTTTACTTTTGAGTTTCCTGAAAATTGTAGCATAGGTTTGATGGGGTATAATGGAGCGGGTAAATCTACTCTTATGCGTCTTTTAAGCGGGGCAGAACTTCCTGATAGTGGTAAGATAATTACTAATAAAAAATTATCTTGGCCATTGGGTTTAAATGGGGCTTTTCAAGGTTCTTTAACAGCTAGAGATAATGCTAAATTTGTAGCTAGAGTATATGGTTATAAAGGAAAAGAACTCCAAGAAAAAGTAAAATTTGTGGAAGATTTTGCAGAACTTGGGAAATTTTTTGATGAGCCTATGAAGACTTATTCTTCGGGAATGAGTGCTAGGATAGCTTTTGGACTTAGTATGGCTTTTGATTTTGATTATTATTTGATCGATGAGGCTGGAGCTGTTGGAGATCCTGCTTTTAGGGAAAAAAGTGTGAAATTATATAGAGAAAGATTAAGCAAATCAAAAGTGATTATGGTATCTCATAATGTAGCTGAAATTAAAGAATGGTGTGATAAAATAATTTATATGAAAAATGGACAAATTACGGTTTATGATGATGTAGATGAAGGAATAGCTGTATATCAAGGAAAAGCTTAATGGAAGAAAATAAAACTTTATTAGAAAAAATCAAAGATTTAAGCATATTTGATTCTTTTAAAATTGTTTGGTTTATAATGATTTTTGTTGTAATTTATTATACATTAATTGCAGCGCCAAGATATGTAAGTACGATGATTTTAGATGTTAGATCAACAAGTGGAGAAAGCGCTCAAACAAGTGGAATTTTGTCTTTGCTTAGTAGTACTTCTACGGCAAGCGAAGATTTAAATTATCTAAAAGGTTATATAGAATCAAGTGATATGCTAAAGATTTTGGATGAAAAAATCAAACTTAAAAGTCTTTATCAAGAACAACATATAGATTTGCCTTTTAAAATTTGGGATTCAAGTTCGATAGAATCTTATCTTAAATACTACCAAGCAAGAGTTAAGGTGTATACAGATGAAACCACTAAGCTTTTACAGGTAGAAGTAGAGGGTTTTACACCTAAATCAGCTCATTTGATTGCTCAAACTATTATGCAAGAAAGCGAAAAATTTATCAATGAAATCTCTCATAAAGCAGCTAGAGAACAAATGGCTTTTGCTGAAAATGAAGTACAAAAATACAAAGAACGATATCAAAAAGCACAAAATGATTTGATTGCTTTTCAAAATAAATATGGAGTTTTTGATCCTTTAAAACAAGCTGAAACTAAAGCAAGTTTAGTTGCGCAAATTGAGGCTAATTTAGCTCAAAAAGAAGCTAAACTTTTAACTTTACAAAGCTATATGAATGATGCAGCACCTGAAGTAGTAGCACTTAAAGCAGAAATTGAAGCGATTAAAAAACAGCTTTTAAGGGAAAAATCTAAAATTTCAGCTAACAATTCTTCTCAAAAGCTTAACGATTTGGCTGCTAAATTTCAGGATTTAACTATAGAAGCTACTTTTGCGCAAAAAGCTTATGAAGCAGCTTTAAAAGCTTATGAAAGTGCTAGAATAGAAGCATTAAGAAAAATAAAACAACTTGTCATCATCCAAAGTCCAGATATTCCAGAAAGCGCAAAATATCCTGAAAGAATTTATGATATTTTAACAGCATTTATTGTATTATCTTTGATTTTTGGGATTGTTAAATTTATTAAAATGATAATAGAGGAGCATAAGTATTAAAATGAAAAAAATATTAATTTTACTTTTTAGTTGTATTTTATGTTTTGGAGCTGTGGATGTTTCACAAATCATTTCAGCAGAGGATCAAGGTTCTGCTACAACTAGCATAGATCAAAATTTAAGCTCAAATTATGATATAGCAAATAAAGAAAATAATCTTACAAAAATTCATCAAATTTTAGTATTTGGCGCTCATCTTTTTAATGGAAATTTTAAAAATTACAATCAAAGAGTTTATAACCCAGATTATAAGATTGCAGTTGGTGATCAAATCAGTCTTAAAATTTGGGGAGCTGTTGAGTTTTCGCAAGTTTTAGTGGTGGATTCTCAAGGAAATATTTTTATCCCTAAAGTAGGAGCTGTAAATTTACTAGGTGTGAAAAATAGCGCCCTTGTAAGTGTTATAAAAGCACGTGTTAATAAAATCTATAAAAGCAATGTTTTTGTTTATGCAGATATGAATGCTTATCAAAATGTCAGTGTTTTTGTAACAGGAAACGTTAATGCTCCAGGACTTTATCAAGGACTTAGTTCGGATTCAGTGATCCAGTATCTTGATAAAGCAGGGGGTATAAATTTAGAATATGGAAGTTTTAGAGATATTCAAATTTTGCGTAATAACAGCGTGATAAAAAATATTGATTTATATGATTTTTTACTAAAGGGGCAAATGGATCTTTTTCCTTTTAGAAGTGGAGATGTTATTTTAGTAGGAAATGTTCAAAATTACGCTTTTGTTAACGGTGATGTGCAAAGACCTTTTCGTTTTGAACTTTCAAATGATATTAAAACTTTAGCTGACTTAGCTAGAGTATCAGGTGCTAAACCTATCGTAACTAATGCTATCGTAAAAAGTTATGGTGAAGATCATAAACTTGATGTCAGTGCTTATAATAAAATGCAATTTTCAAAAGTTTTACTTAGAACGGGAGATGAGGTAGAATTTCACCCTGAGTATGTTTCTGAAAATATAACTATAAGTGTAAATGGCGAGCATAATGGTTTAAAAACTTTAGTTGTGGGTAAAGGAACGACTTTAGAAGATATTTCTAAATTAATTAAAGCTAATCCACAATCAAACATGCAAGCTTTACAAGTGTTTAGAAAAAGTGTAGCTAGAACTCAAAAAGAACTTATCAATGCTCAGCTTAAAGAGCTTGAAACTCTAGCTTTAACTAGTGATTCTGTTACAGCTCAAGGTGCAGCTATAAGAGCTCAACAAGCAAAAACGATTTTAGAATTTATCCAAAGAGCTAAGCAAGTAGAGCCTAAGGGTCAAATTGTCATTGATAATCCAAAGTCTTATAATTCGGTTATTTTAGAAGATGGTGATACTATTAATGTACCAAGTAAGAATAATCTCATCATAGTTCAAGGTGAGGTTTCTTTACCTGGAGCTTTTGTGTATGATAAGGGCAAAGATTTAAGATATTATATCAATCTTGCAGGAGGTTATGGAGAAAGAGCGGATACTTCAAAAGTTTTGGTGATACGAAGCAATGGAAAAGCTGAAAAATATCATAGTGGTATAGATATGAAACGAGGCGATTCTGTGTTGGTATTGCCAAAAGTGGATAGTGAGAATTTACAAATTTTTTCAATGTTGACTCAAATTCTTTATCAAATTGCTATCGCAACCAATGTTGTGCTTAATCTTTAAGGTTTAAATAATGAATACTCTTGAAATAGCCAAAGAAGTTTTTGAAAAAGAAGCGCAAGCTATTTTGGATTTGGCTACAAATTTAGATGAAAATTTTAATCAAGCTGTAAATTTGATGTTAAATACCAAAGGGCGTTGCATAGTTAGTGGTATGGGTAAATCAGGTCATATAGGCGCTAAGATAGCAGCTACTTTAGCAAGCACAGGAACACCAAGCTTTTTTATCCATCCAGGAGAGGCTTTGCATGGAGATCTTGGAATGTTAACTTCCGAAGATGTTTTAATTGCTATTTCAAATTCAGGAGAAACTGAAGAAATTTTAAAAATCATTCCTGCTATAAAAAAGCGTGAAATTCCACTTATAGTAATGTGTGGTAAAAAAAATTCTACCCTTGTAAAGCAAGGCGATATATTTTTAAATATAGCCGTGGAAAAGGAAGCTTGTCCTTTGCAGCTTGCTCCTATGTCTTCGACAACAGCAACTTTAGTTATGGGGGATGCTTTAGCGGCTGCTTTGATGAAGGTAAGAAATTTCAAGCCTGATGATTTTGCCCTTTTTCATCCAGGGGGAAGTTTGGGACGTAAGCTTTTAACCAAGGTAAAAGATCTTATGGTTTCAAGTAACCTTCCTATAGTGCATCCTGATACCGAATTTAACGATCTTGTTGATGTGATGACTAGTGGAAAACTAGGACTTTGTGTGGTGCTTGAAAATGAAAAATTAGTGGGTATTATCACTGACGGGGATTTGCGTCGTGCTTTAAAAGCAAGCGATAAACCAAGGTTTGATTTTAAGGCCAAAGAAATCATGAGTATAAATCCTAAAGTAGTCGATGCTGATGCTATGGCAAGTGAAGCAGAAGGGATCATGTTAAAACATAAAATCAAAGAAATTATAGTAGGAAAAGAAGAAAAAGTTGTAGGTATTATCCAGCTTTATGTCATAGGAAATGTTTAATGCCTCTTTTATCTGTTATTATTCCTTTTGGATTAAGTAAAGAACGTCCTTATATAGAAGAAAGAGTTCTTCAAAAAGCTAAATTTTTTCAAAGCGATGAGAATATAGAATTTATTTTCGTTGAAGGATATTCATCTAAAGATCACGAGCTTAAAAATTTTATCCAAGCAAACCATCATATTTATCTTAAAGATATGGATCAAAAAGCTTTTTCTCAAGGAAGATGTAGGAATTTAGGAGCAAGTTATGCGCATTCAAATGTTCTTTTGTTTTTGGATGTGGATTGTTATATTTCTTTGGATAATTTTGAAAAAATTTTAAAACTAATTCAAATTAAAAATATTTCTCAAAATATCAATGCTTTGATAGTTTTACCCGTAGTGTATCTTAATAAAGAAGCTAATGAAAAATTAAAGCAATACGATGATAAATTTTGGGATATTTTGATACAAGAGGATTTATTTACAGCAAAAAATACTTGGGTAAAATTTTTTGCCCCAAGTTCTACTTCAAGTATTGTGATAAATAAACATCAGTTTTTAAGATTGGGCGGAAATGATGAAAATTTTATCGGACATGGTTATGAAGATTTTGATCTTTTTGCTAGAATTTTAAAAGCTTGTGTGAGTTTTGAAAAAATGCCTACTAATTTAAGTTATGATGCTAGAAATTGGAATTTTTTTAACTTTAAAGGTTTTAGATCTTGGTTTTCATTGCTTGGTTATGAGGCTTGTTTTTATGGAATTTATATATATCATTTTTATCATATAGAACCCAATCAAAACGCTTATATGCAAAATAAAGATAAGAACCATCAGCTTTTTTATAAGCATTTAAAAAACATCAAAAAACACGATTTAAAGCCTTTGCAAGTTTTTAAAGCCAAAGGTGAAAAAGTTTTAATGCTTTTTAAAGATCAAAATTATGATTTTAAGGATATTAGTGTTTATGTGGGAGAAATTATCTATAAAAATATAAGTGATTTTTTTATAGCTAAAGAGTTAAAATATGAACTTTTGTTGGATTTTTTACAACAAGAAAAAATCACTAAAATATTTTTGGATGCAAGTATAAAACTACAATTTAATGGTATAGATTATTGTGATATTTTTTATTTTCAAAAAGGAATTTTACCTCATTCTTGGTTTTTTGCAAAAAAATTAGATTTAGGTTATAAACAAGATTTAAATTTAAGCGAGCAAAAACTTTATCAAGTGAAAGAATATTTCTTAACTTTAAAGGAGGATGAAAAAAAAGTTATCTTGGATTTTTTAAGCCAAAACAATGATGATAAGTATGATTTGTATAAAATGCTTTATTATTTGATTAACGAGCTTTATAGTTTTGAGCATGATGGGATTTTTTATCAAATCATCATTGATAAAGAAAAAATGCTGATGGCACAAAAACATGATAAAAGCTTTTATCCTTTAAGATCTTTTGTTTATAAACCTTATTTGCATGAGCTTAAGAGTATAAGACCTTTTTCATTTTTGATGAAAATTTTAGGTTTAGAGTATCTTGGTGCTATGATTTCACATACTAAATTTTATCGCTTGGCAAGAAAATTGTTTTTTAATCCTAAGGGATTTTTTGAGGATTTTAATTATAAAATAATGAAAGGTAAAATATGAAAATAGTCATTGTTGGAATTGGTTATGTTGGGCTTGCAAATGCTATACTCTTTTCAAAAAATAATGAAAATGAGGTTGTATTGTTAGATATTGATGAAAATAAAATCCAAAGTATTAATAATCATAAGTCTCCTATTAAAGATAAATTAATTGAAAAGTTCTTTGTGCAAAATATAAGTAAATTACATGCTACTTCAAATATCAAAGAGGCTTATTTTAATGCAGATTTTGCAGTTATTGCTACTCCAACTGATTATGATGAACAGCTTAATTTTTTTGATACAAGAAGTATAGAGAATGTTTTAAAAGATATAAAAAATATAAATTCTAAGATCAATGTTATTATTAAAAGCACTGTGCCTATAGGATATACAAAAACCATAAAACAAAAATTTAATATGTCTAATATTGTTTTTTCTCCAGAATTTTTACGGGAGGGAAGTGCTTTATATGATAGTCTATATCCCAGTAGAATTATTATTGGTGATAAAAGTGTTTTGGGTAAAACTATTGGAGATTTGTTTTTAAAAAATATAGAGAAAAAAAATGTTGATATTTTTTATATGGATTCGGATGAGGCAGAAAGCGTTAAGCTTTTTTCTAATGCTTACTTAGCAATGAGAGTGGGATTTTTTAATGAAGTTGATTCGTATGCAAGAAAACATAATTTAAATTCAGCGGATATAATTAAGGGTATTAGTGCTGATGATAGAATTGGAAAATATTACAATAACCCTAGTTTTGGATATGGTGGATATTGTTTACCTAAAGATACAAAACAGTTGCTTGCAAATTTTTATAATATTCCTAATAGTTTAATTAAAGCTATAGTTGAAACTAATGAGATAAGAAAAAAATTTATAACCCAGCTTATTTTAGAAAAAAAACCAAACATTTTAGGTATTTATAGATTAATTATGAAGCAAAATTCTGATAATTTTAGAAATTCTGTGATTATAGATATTATAAAATATTTACAAGAATATAATAGTAATATTGAATTAATAATATACGAACCTTTGGTTAAGGAGAAAAAATTTTTAAATATTAAAGTAGAGAATGATTTTAATGTTTTTGGAGCTAAAGTTGATTTGATCATAGCCAATCGTTTTGATGATAAGCTTAAAGAGATTAAAGATAAAGTTTTTTCAGCAGATGTATTTTATACCGATATTTAGGAAATTACTGTGAAAACTGTAGGTGTAGTTATCCCAATCTATAATGTAGAAAAATATTTAAGAGAATGTTTAGATAGTGTTGTCAATCAAACTTATAAAAATTTACAAGTTGTACTTGTAAATGATGGTAGTACAGATGAAAACTCGCTTAATATAGCCAAAGAATATACTTTAAAAGATGAAAGATTTATACTTTTTGATAAGGAAAATGGGGGACAAAGTACAGCAAGAAATGTTGGCATAGAATTCTTTAGTAAAGAATATGATTTTAAAAACATTACCCAAGAATTAAAAGAAAACTCTTTAGTAGAATTTAAACTAGACAATGAAGATAATCCTTATAATATTTATAAAATATATAAAAGTTCAAATTTCTTTAAAAACAAAGATGAGCTTTTAAATTTTAAAGCCCCTGATATTGATTATATTATCTTTTTAGATTCTGATGATTATTGGGAATTAAATTGCATAGAAGAATGTGTTCCTAGAATGGATGGGGTTGAGGTGGTTTGGTTTGACAGTTGTAGTATATTTGAAGAAGGATTTAAGAAACAATGGAGTAGTTTGTTAAAATTATATGATTTACATGAGGGGGTTATAAAGTCTAAAGTTTGGTTGGAGTATAGTATAAACAAGAAAATTTATAATTTTTATTTCACTTGGTCGGGTATGATTGATTTTATTTATTTAAAAAACATTAAGCTTAAATTTATTGATTATATTATTCATCAAGATCATCACTTCGGCATGTTATTATTTGCCAAATGTAAATATATTTATATTTTTCCATCATCGATGCATACTTATAGAATAAGATCTAATAGTACAATTAATTTAAGTGATAGTGAACTACAAATTCATATTCCAAGATATATGCAAAGTATTTATGATAGTTTTAATATAAATATTAAAGAAGCTAAAGAATATTATTCTTCAATGAGTATGTTTTATGTTTTAAAAAATTGTTTTAATGATAAAATATTAATGGAGAATAGATATAACGCATATTTATTAGAAAAAGCATTTTTTAAATTTATTTGTGAAAGATGTTTAAGGATATTTTTACTAAAAAGAGATCCTTGTTGTATCAAAATTCAAATAAAAAAAATATTAAAACAGTATAAAAATTATCGCTATGTCCATTTAACAAATTTTTATGGAGCTTTTATTTATTTTAAAATTTTTAAAATAAATATTATTAAAAAATATATAAGATATTTATTTTTCAGGTAATTTTTTTTATAATTAGGTTTTGTGAGGAATGTGATTCATGTATGATTATTTAATTGTTGGTTCTGGATTGTTTGGTAGTATTTTTGCTTACGAAGCAACTGAAAAAGGTTATACTTGTTTAGTTGTGGAGCAAAGGGAACATATTGGAGGTAATTGTTATACCGAAAATATTAAAAATATCAATGTGCATAAATATGGTGCTCATATTTTTAGAACTTCAGATCAGAATATATGGGATTATATGAATCAATTTTGTGAATTTAATCATTTTATCAATTCTCCTATTGCAATCTATAAAGATGAAATTTATAATTTGCCTTTTAATATGAATACTTTTAGTAAATTATGGGGAATTAAAACTCCAAATGAAGCTAGAAAAATAATTGAAATGCAAAAACAAATAATTCAACATCCTCCAAAAAATTTGGAAGAACAAGCTATATCTTTAGTTGGTACAGATGTATATGAAAAACTTATTAAGGGTTATACAGAAAAACAGTGGGGTAGATCTTGTAAGGATTTGCCTGCTTCTATTATAAGAAGATTGCCTGTTCGATATATTTATGACAATAATTATTTTAATGATCCCTATCAAGGTATCCCTAAAGGCGGCTATACGGCAATTTTTGATAAAATGCTAAAAAAAAGTAAAGTTATTTTAAATACTGATTTTTTAAAATATAAAGATAAATTTAAAAATAAAGCTAAAAAAATAGTTTTTACTGGTTGTATTGATGCTTATTATGATTATCGATATGGAGCTTTGGAATATAGAAGTTTAAAATTTGAGCATAAAATATTAAATTTAGACAATTTTCAAGGAGTGGCAGTTGTCAATTATACTGACAAGGAAATACCTTATACTAGAATTATAGAGCATAAGCATTTTGAATTTGGAAATACAGATACAACAGTTATAAGCGAAGAATATCCTTTAGAATGGATTAAGGGTATTGAGCCTTATTATCCAATAAATGATGAAAAAAATCAAGCTTTGTATGAAAAGTATAAGCAATTAGCAAAACACGAGAGTAATGTATATTTTGGGGGAAGATTGGGAGAATATAGATATTATGATATGCAAGATGTTGTAAGATCGGCATTATTATTTTGTAAAAATGAGTTAAAAAATAAGCAAGGATGAAATGATGAATTATAATACTCCAAAAGTTTCTATTGT